>JAJFHT010000085.1 GCA_021775495.1 Hyphomicrobiales bacterium
GCGCCGGCGTCGATTGCGCCGGTTGGCGGGAGCAGGCCGGTTGTCGGCACCAATCCGTTTTCGATGGCAGCGCCTGACGGAGAGGGCAGTGCCGCGGTTCTGATCGACCAGAGTGCGAGTGTGATCGCCAGAAGCGAGATCATGAAACATGCGCGCGAAGGCAATCCAATCCCGCTGGGCTGGGCGCTCGACGCAGACGGCCAACCGACGACCGATCCGGAAATTGCGATGAAGGGATCGATGGCGCCAAGCGGCGGCTACAAGGGCGTCGGCGTGGCTCTGATGGTAGAGATCATGGCCGCGGCAATGAGCGGCGCAACGCTCGGGATGAATGCCAGTCCGTTTTCCGGAACAAAGGGTGGTCCGCCAAAGACCGGACAATTCTTCATTGCCGTTGACCCCGGCGCAACATCCGGCGGACTGTTTGCCGAACGTCTGAAGGCTCTGGTCGATGAAATGCATGATCAACCGGGAGTCCGGGTTCCAGGAGACGGCCGTCGTGCCGCCCGCCGCCGTGCCGCAAAGCAGGGCGTGCCGGTGAATCCAGCGACACTGGAAAAAATCAACGGCTGGCTCTGACCAGCCGGATTCGGCTACCTCGGAAAGCTCCAATATTTGCGGTCGCCGAAAGGTGAACGGAATATTAACAACGCACTCATGCCGTGTTCAGAAGCGGTGCCTAATTTGCCGACATCCAGTCAACCGGCGGGTGGGGTGAATTGGAGTGTATGCAATCAGGACGCGACGGTCGGTTGATCCGGTTCCTGATGCCTAAGCCTGCCAGCGGTTGTCGCAACAGAGAACCTGGCAATGAAAAAACTGATATTTCCCTTGATCGCCCTGCTGGCCATTGCTGGCTGCAGCGACGAAACCGCAAGCCAACCGAAGGCGGAAAAGCCCACCGCGAAACAGGTGGCACCAAAGGTGGAGTCCGAGGCGGACGCAAAAGCCGAGGCCGAGAAGAAGGCGCGCATCAAGCTTGAGGCCGAGGAAAAAGTTCGGGCCGAGATGGAAGCCAAGAAGGCTGATGCTGAAAAGCTGAAACAGGAAACCGAGGCAGCGGTGAAACAGGCTGCCGAGGATGCCGCCAAAGCGAAGCTTGAGGCAGAAGAGGCGTTGAAAGCAAAGGCCGAGAAGGCTGCCCGTCTCAAGCTGGAAGCTGAGGAAAAGGTCAAGGCTCAGTTGGAAGCTGAGAAGACCGCGGCTGCGAAGCTGAAGGAAGAGCAGGAAGCACTGGCCAAACAGGAAGCCGAGAAGGCCGCGGCTGCGAAGCTGAAGGAAGAACAGGAGGCGCTGGCCAAACAGGAAGCCGACAAGGCTGCCGAGGCAGCGAAATCCGAAGTGGAAAAAAAGGCTGACGATGTTCAGAACGCGGTCAAGAGTGTGACCGATACGATCAAGGCTGTCGATGGGCTTTTGAAATCGGAATGAGATTCAGTGGCCGCGCGCCATTATCAGCGCGTGGTCATTGTTGAAGTTGAAGGGACAAAGGATCCGATTTCGGGTCGAACTTGAAAAGAAGGGGCTCAGACATGAATCTCAGCGCACCTACCAATATCGTTTTCATCATTTCGCTGGTGATCGCCATTCTCGGTATTCTTGCCGGACTCGGCATATTCTCGGTGATCCCGGTTTCGGCTTTCTGGCTGGTGACCGTCGGTTATGTGGTGCTTGCCGCTGGATGTCTGCTTAAAGGGATCTGATCGGCAGACCGACGCGTTCAAAACCAACCATTGTGCCGGCGGTCATGTATCAGATCGCCGGTATTTTTCATGGAAACGCCGTTTACCGCAGCAGCATTGGTTCACCGCGTAGTTGGGTAATTCGGGGCCGATAGGCTTCAACATCGTACATCGTTGCGACATCGACACGATGTTCGCCTTTGGTGCTGATATCGGCCGGCTGCGTGGTGTACTGGCCGTTCTGGATCGCCACCATCAGGCCGGTCTTGCCCTCCGCGATGAGGTTGACGGTCATGATGCCGTAATTTTTCGGCACCATAAGGTCGATCGCGTCCGGTTCGCCGGCACGCATCAGATAAGCCAGGTTCTGGTTCATCACGTCGATGCCGGTTATCTGTTTCAGCCTGTGTCCAATTTGCTGACCGATTCCACCGAGCTTGCGGTGGCCATAGGCGTCTGCTTCGCCGGATTCAACGATGTCCTCGCCGATTATCCGGGCGCCTTCCGAGACGACCACCATGGCGTAGTTGGATGTGCCGTTGGCATGGTCCGCCGTCAGCAGTTCGGCAAGCCGCTCCATTTCGAACGGCACTTCTGCGATCAATGTGCGGTCGGTATCGGCAAGATAGCCGGAATACAATGCAGTCAGGCCGCAATTGCGTCCGAACATCTCAACCACCATCAGCCGTTCATGGCTGCCGGCGGGTGTGCGCAGACGGGTGATCAGTTCAACCGATCGCGATACGCAGGTTGAAAAGCCGATACAGTAATCCGTGCCGAAAATGTCATTGTCCATGGTTTTGGGGATGCACATGGTTGGCGCCCCTTCCTGGTGGAGCCGGGCCGCATAGGACAGGGTGTCGTCGCCGCCGATGGCAACGAGCACATCGATCTCCAGCGCATCCAGAACCGAAAGAATATGATCGGTCGCATCCACCTTGCCGTTCTTGCCGGGAACGAGCTTGCCTTTCAGATGATCCGGCAGGTCATCAGGGTTCATGGCGGATGGTTTGGTGCGCGAACTGCGCAGAATGGTGCCACCGGTACGGTCGATCGTACGGACGTATTCCGGCGTCAATTCGACCCGCGTATCCTGCGTGCCCTCCAGGTCGTGCGGGTCGGTTCCGACCGGTCCGGCCCAGCCGCGGCGAAATCCGGTAACCCGCCAACCGCGCGAACTGGCTTCGTTCACCACCGATTTGATGGCCGGATTCAATCCCGGAACGTCACCGCCGCCGGTCAGGATGCCAAGATGCATATGCCTCTCCCATTGTTGATTCAGTCCGATTGTTTCAGGCAATCGGGATGATGCAGTTCGAATTCCACAAGATCATGCCACAAATTCGGATTGAGGTGTAACGTGGCAAATGTGGTCCTGAGTCGCCCATGGATCGGGCGCATTTTTGATCGGGTCTTCAATCATACGGAAAGGCAGGTAAATGAATGCATCTGGTCAGAAAACACGTATCGACTGGGTCAGCCGGAGTTGCCATTTGCTGCGGGCCACGGAGGCTGAGTTTGAACGCGAGAAGCCGTTTGGCGGGCTGACGATTGCAACGGCGATTCATCTCGAGCCAAAGACCGCCAGCCTTCTGGTGACACTGCAGGCCGGAGGGGCACAAATCGTTGCAACGGGCAACCTCAACAGCACCCAGGCCGAAACGATTGATTATCTACAGGGCAGAGGCATTGAGGTTATCGGCCGGAAAACGACCGATGACGCAGACCATGAAGCGGATATCGCTGCAATGCTGCAGAGAAGACCGGACCTGCTGCTCGACAATGGTGGTGACATGTTTGCCAAGGTCGCGGCGGCGCCCTATGCCAACCTGCTCGGCGGAACCGAGGAAACGACGTCGGGCCGCATGCGGCTGGAGCCAATGCGGGATCGTTTCAGTTTCCCGATCCTGGTCATCAATGACATCCCGATCAAACAGTTTGCCGAAAACCGCCATGCGGTCGGGCAAAGCCTGTTTGAAAGTTATCTGCGTTTCACCAACCGCTCGACCAACGGCAAACGCGTGACAGTGTTTGGTTATGGCGCCTGCGGCAGGGGTGTTGCCGCCTGTTTTCGCAACGCTTTCGCCGTGACCAGCGTGGTTGACTGCAATCCGGTGACGACACTTGAGGCGCACCTGGACGGATTTGCGACGCCGCTGCGTGACGAGGCGGTCAGCTCTGCCGATGTCATCGTGACGGTAACCGGCGCCCCGGATATCCTCACGGAAGACGATCTCGGGTTGATCAAGGATGGCGCCATTTTGATGAATGGCGGACATTTCCCGGTCGAGATCGCGGTCGACCGGATGATGGCGGACAAGACTGTCAACAAGGTCGAGCGTTATGAAGACGGGCTCGAAACGCTTCACATGGCAGACGGCCGGAGGATCCATATTCTCGGCCACGGCCACATGGCCAATCTCGCCGGACCGCGGCCGCTGGGCAACACTATTGAATCGATGGATCTTGGGTTCACGCTACAGGCCAGATGCCTGGAATGGATTGCCAAGGGCAGAGTTGTTGCGGATCAGTGCGTCGTTCCGGTTCCGGCGGAAATCGATGCGCAGGTTGCGGAGGATTATCTGGCGTTCAATCGTTAGATTGAGGCAATCATCATCTCACTCGGCGCGTGCTTAAGTGAGCGGAAAATCGACGTGTCCTCATGAATGATCCTAACCGGTTTCGCAAATCCACGGGGATGTGACGTTGGTCGGTTCGGGTCCTCCCGGTCTTGTTCCTGAATTTTCTGACAAACTGTAACGATCATAGTAGCAGCTAATTTCGTTCAGCATGTCTTTGCAGCGGTTTCGATGTTCGGGCTTTGCTGCCAGATCACGTTCCTCGCGCGGATCTTCTTTCAGATCGAAAAGCCGATATTTGCCGGTGTCATTCCAGATCACGAGTTTGTAACGTTCATCGCGAACCATCTGAACGTTCCCGTACTCGCAAAATTGCATTTGCCGCCAATCCCCGCTGGTTCGGCCCGCAAGAATCTCTGCGAATGACCGTCCGGCGTAGTCGATCTCTCGGGGAAGTTCGAGGTTGGCTAAATCGAGAACCGTCGCAAACAGGTCCAGGTGATCGACAAATTCATTGTGTCTCTGTTCGCCCAGTATGTCAGGGCCGTTAAGGATCAGGGGAACACGAATGCTTTCTTCGACCATGTTCAGGGGCAGGGTTCCGTTTCCCTTGCCCCAGATTCCGTGGTGGCCGCAATTCAGTCCATGATCGGATGTGTAGATGATGACCGTCTCGTCCCGGAGGCTTTCTGAATCCAGTTCATCAATCAGCCGTCCTACACCTTCGTCGATGGACGATACCGAAGCATAATACTGGGCGAGCGCAGTTCTCGAATTTGCACGATCGATTAACTCCCTGGATTCGAGGTTCTGAACACCAAACGAGTATTTTTCATGCTGCGGCACTTCAGTGAAATCGTGTGAAGTGTAACGTTCAACCAAACGTCGCGGATGGCCATCCCAGGGGCTATGGGTGGAAACATGACCGACAAACAGAAAGAAGGGATTTTCCTTGTTGCGGTTGCGCAAGAATTTGACTGCTCCGTCGGTGATCACAGACGCCTTGGGGCCCGCAATTGTCTCCAATTCACCATCAACGCAATAGCGTGCAGGTCCGGTCGCGTCGATCGGGTAGTCACCCGCAAGTGCTCCCCAGTGATCAAACCCGCGCGCAGTCTTGGTGTCGTTTCCAAGGTGCCATTTACCGACGAGACCGGTCTCATAACCTCTATTTTGCAACAATTCCGGCAATGTCGCTTGTCCCTCGAGCCAATCACGCTCGAAGTGATCCGGTTGATTGTCCAGATAGTCATGGACGCCGTGCTGGGACGCCGTTCTGCCGGACAAGAAACACGCTCTTGCCGGGGAACAAACCGGTATCGGCGTGAAGGCATTTTGCATGACCGCGCCCGTATCGGCCAGGTAGTCGAGATTTGGCGTTTGGATGTGATCGTTACCAGACGAACCAAGCGCCCATTGGCCATGGTCATCGGTAAGGAAAACCAGAACGTTTTTCGGCATGTCAGTAATCCGCCGTTTCGCGAACATAGCGACCGAGCAAATGCCGCCCGATCATCTTCCAGGCATAATCGGTAAGCAGACCGAAAAAACCCAACAGGAAAATCCCGACAAACATCCAGTCAATGCGGAAATAGAGTTTCGAAGTCCAGATCAGATATCCCAAACCCGATTCGGCAGCCAACATTTCGACGGCGACAATAACTAAAAAAGAACCAGCCAGTGCCAATCGCATACCCACATACATGGAAGGTACCGCTGCGGGAACCGTTACCAACCAGAATATTTGCCAGGGTGTGGCGCCGAGCGTTTGCGCGGCCAGCGTCTTGTTTTTGTGAGTTGTGACAACTCCCGTGGCCGTGTTGATGACGACGATAAATCCGGTTGAGTACATCACCAGCAGGACTTTCGAAACTTCGCCCACGCCAAACCAAACCAGAAAAAGAGTCGTAAGCGCCAAAGCAGGGATAAATCGTAAGAAATGAATGTAGGGATCGAACAGCTGACGTACCGGCAGATAACTGCCAATGATTAAGCCCAGCGGAATAGCCGCGACGCTTCCCAGCGCAAATCCAACAATGATTCGGAACATGCTGATCGCAATATGTTCGAACAATAGGCCTCTTTGGATCAGTTCTACCGCTCCGAAGAAAATCGATGTCACAGATGGCAGAAAAAACGGATCGATAAAGAACCGGGCAACGATCTCCCAGACTACCAGTCCGACAAGAACGGAAACGACAGAGACCCAGATACCTGACAAGCGCCGCATCACCTGCATGGGCGTGGTGGGCGCGCGCTCAGCCTCTACGACCATACCTTGGTGACCTCCTCTTCAATGTCTTTTGAAAGCGTTGAAAGGAGTTTGATATAGACCGGATCCGTTTGGTCGCGAGGATAGTCCAACGGAACGTCGTACTCGTGCTTGATGTTTGCCCGCGGACCGGCCGACATCAGGACAACGCGTTGTCCGAGATTGAGCGCCTCCCGAATGTCGTGGGTGACATAAATGGCTGTACGCTTGACTTCTGACCAAATCGATACGAGTTGCGTCTGAAGCATTTGCCTGGTTTGCGCATCCAGCGCGGCAAACGGTTCATCCATCAGCATGATTTCCGGCCGCATCGCGAGCATCCTGGCAATCTGCACCCGCTGCTTCATTCCGCCCGACAACTCATCGACCAGCTTGTCCTCATGGCCGGAGAGATTGACCATTCGTAGCGCCTCGTCGGATTGAAGCTTTCGCTCATGATCTACAACATGATTGACGCGCAATCCGAATTCAACGTTACGCCGTACCGTGAGCCATTGGAAAAGGGCGCTGTCCAGGTCTTGGAACACCATCCCGCGGTCCTTTCCCGGACCCGTAATTTCGTTTCCATTCATTCTCACGTTACCGGAAGTCGGTCGATCGAAACCAGCAATTAGGCGTAGCAAAGTGGATTTCCCGCAGCCGCTTGGTCCCAGGAGGATCAGAAACTCGCCGTCTGCCACAGTGAGATCGACATCCTCAAGGACCAGAGCACGGCTGCGTGCACCATCATAGGCGAAGGAGACGTGTTGAATTTGAATTGCCATATACGCCCCCAGCTCCCATGCACGAGGAATTTCGGACCAAAACAGAAGCTTCTACTTCAGCATGGCATCGACTTCGACATCTGGTACCGCTTCCACGAGTGCCGAAGCATCGAATTGGGCCAGAAAATCATAAGGCTCGATCTTTCCGGCCGCCAGTAAGAACTCATACTTGGATTTCAGGCTGGACATTGAAGACGTGCCGAATGTCAGTCCGTAACGTTGCTGGCTGATAATGTTTTTGATCTGTGCCTCATCACCACCGACGCTGTCGGCAAGCAGCTTTGCTGCTCCGTTGAGGTCATTTTGCATGAACTGAGAGGCCTTTTGGTAGGCGCGAAGTGTCTTCACAACCAGGTCTTTGTTATCTTTATAGTAATCCTTGAGCACGACCACCGGCGCCGTCACGCTCTGGCTGACGATGCTGTCGTCAGCAACGAATTTCCAATTGCTGTCGGAATCGATTGTTTTGACACCCTCGCCCCAGATCCAGGCAGCATCCAGTCGGCCAGCCTTCATCGCCCCGACGATTTCAAAAAGGCTGGTAAACCCGACCATGTTGACATCGGCGTCCGCCGACAGTCCGTTTTGTTTCAGATGCTCTCGCGTCACAAATTCCTGCGCGGTGCCTGTGGCAACACCTATATCCTTGCCTTTCAGGCCTGAAGGAATTTCCAAATCGGCTTTTGTATAGAGCTTGTGCCAACCGGGAAGAGGCTCCGCCGAAATTGCCGGCGACATGATTTTTCCAGCTGTGAACCTTGTCAGCAGTGGGAAACCGATAACAACGCCGAAATCGGCATTTCCTGCGAGTACCGCGTCAACAGTATCAATACCGTATGAGTATGTTTGGATAACCGGATCGATACCTTCCTCTTTCAAATAGCCCTTCTCCGCTGCGATAATGGCAAGTGCGCCCATTCCGTAGCCGTCAGTGGCATAGCGAACTGTCTGTTGAGCGCCGGCGACGCTGACTGAAGCAATCAGGACAGTAAGGGCAACCAACGCCCGATTGATTTGTAATTGCAGCATTTTTCTTGTCCTTCTCTTTTGGTTTTACGATGTTTCCTCGTAATCAACAGGCGCATACTGTCTGCCTGCCAAACGCCGCGAAGCATCGGCCGCCGCCGATTTTACCTGCGACATTATCTCATCGGCATTGATTGAATGGGCATTCAAAGCCGCGATCGAAATCACATTCCTCAGCTGGCCAGTGTGCGGCTCATCAATACCGGCAACAAATCGTGCAATTGCGCCTTCTTGGCGCACAAGTTGGCCCTCGCGACGAATTTTCTCAAAACCTTGCCAATGCGCCTCTGGGACCGAAATTCCGTAGTGCTCATGATAAATCCGTTCGACCGCCTTGACCGGTTGGTGGGCCAACAAAAATTGACCCATGCCGTTGTCGATCCAGTCGGTGTTTGGAGCAAATACGTCGATGAAATGGTAGCAATTGTGAATTTCGGTTTTGGCGACAATCACGTAGCAGTTGCCTTGATAGGCGGCGACACATGCTGAATGGCTCACATTGTAAGCCAAGCTTGCGACAACTCCTTGAACCTGCGCGCTTTGCAAACCAAATCCACGCAACGCATGACCAAAACGTAACGTGCGAAACCCAAGTGCATACCGGCCATTGGACTGCCTTTGGCGAACCCATTTTTCGTCGACGAGCATCTTCAAAAGGCGCGTCAGCGATGCTCCGGAAAGTTGCATGCGTTCAGCGAGTTCAGAAAACGTCTTCTCGTGGGGGGGCTCGGCCAAAATTTCGATCAGCCTTAAGGATCTGCGCCCCGTAGCGAGAGAGCTATTCATTCACAAACTTTCATTTTTGAAACTTGAGACTTTCAGTATTGACAGTTTCCCTCAGGTACTTTTCATTGTCAATTGTGTAGTGAAAAACCAGATTTGGAGGGACGCGAATTGAGCCGGCGCCCGAACATACTGATCGTATGCACCGACCAACAACGCACCGATACGCTGGGCTGCTACGGCAACGAATTGGTTTCGACTCCCAATATCGATCGATTGGCGGAAGAAGGTGCCTTGTTTGAAAACGCCTTCGTCCAAAGTCCGATCTGCTCTCCAAGCCGGGGAAGCTTTCTGACTGGGCGTTATCCTCGGACCACCGGTCTGCGACAGAACGGCCAGATCATGCCGGCGACCGAAAAGCCGATTTCCCGTTTGGTTGCTGATGCCGGATATCTGGCCGGCCTGGTCGGCAAGTTTCATCTGGCGCCAGGTGCACCGGAGATTGCAACTGCCACGGAGCCAAGGATTGATGACGGTTTTAGCGAGTTCAATTGGGCGCAATCACCGACCGACCTCTGGGGAATGAATTCAGATTACACGCGCTTTCTTGCCGATAAGGGTCTTCAGTACCAAACTACACCCCACGAGCTGTCGCCGTGGGTTAAAAACGGCATGCCGGAGGATTCGACCGAGGCAGCCTGGTGTGCAACGCGCGCAACCGAGTTTATTTCGAAACATGCAGCGCACGAAGCCCCCTGGTTCTACATGGCAAATATCTATGCGCCGCATCATCCCTTTGATCCACCACCTTCGTTTCTGAAACCCTATCTAGAACGCTTGGAAGAGATTCCGTTGCCAGATGCAATGGATGACGATCTCGATAGCAAAACCCACTATCAACGCGTTGATACCGGGGGTGCCTACGGACGGGTGGAGGGCTTTCTAGGTGGGTTCGGTCGCCAGCAGATGCGCGAAATCGACCACAAGATGGTCAAGGCAGCCTATTGGGCGATGTGTGAACATGTCGACCAGCAGGTGGGACGAATATTGAGCGCGCTGGATGAAACTGGTCAGGCAAACGATACGATTGTCGTTTTCATGTCAGACCACGGTGAGATGATGGGCGATCACAACATCTATCTGAAAGGACCATATTTCTATGATGCCGGGATTCGCGTGCCGCTGATCATCCGTTTTCCTGATCGTATCGTACCCAGGCGCTACAACGAGCTTTTTGAACTCGTTCACATGGCGCCAACGCTGATGGAAGCGATCGGCTTGCCACCTTATTCCGGTATGCAGGGCCGATCGGTATTCGAATGTCTTGCCAATCCCGGAAAACCATTCAGAGCCGATGAATCGGTTTATTGCGAATACTACAATGCCATGCCCTACCACAATGATCCGACAGCTCAACTGACCATGCTACGAACTGACACGCACAAGATTGTTGTTGACCACGCACATGATGATGGCGAACTCTATGATCTGATCGATGATCCGCAAGAGAAAAACAATCTTTGGCGGAACCCAGACTCACTGGCTCTGAAGGCGGAGCTATTGACGAAGTTGACCCATCGAATGGCTTTCACCGTCGATCCGTTGCCGCCGCGTCTTTCAGAGTGGTGACCCGTTACCGATGCGAGGAAACAAACCAGCTCACCTCTGTTGCACGCCGGCGCGCGCATCACCTTTTCACCTGAATGAACCCCGCAGCGCCGAACCGCGGAACTTTACTCTCGATACTGAGACGGTCACAATCACCGGCGGCGTCTTTCAAATGGGCGGTTCTGATCCTGACGGATTCCCACATGACGGCGAAGGCCCAGTTCGTGATGTCCACACAGATACATTTCAGATGGATGTCTGCGCAGTATCAGCCGAGCAATTCGCGGAGTTTGTTTCTGCCACGGGTTATATCACCGACGCTGAGCGATTTGAGTGGTCATTCGTATTTGCATCGGCGGTGCAACCCAATGCTGTCGGATCAATTATTGAGGGCAGTGTGCCGCAGTCGCCATGGTGGCTCGCAGTAAAAGGCGCGAACTGGCGGAATCCCGAAGGCCGAGGCTCCGATTGGCGAGACAAACCGGATCATCCGGTCGTTCATGTCTCCTGGAATGATGCCGTTGCGTTCGCCAAGGCCGTGGGGAAAAGGCTGCCGACGGAAGCAGAATGGGAAAAGGCAGCACGGGGTGGTCTTGTCAACCAACGGTTTCCTTGGGGCAACGATCTCGAACCAGGCGGCAAACACCGGTGCAATATTTGGCAAGGTGATTTTCCCGCGGAAAATCTTGGTACGGATGGGTATCTGACGACCGCACCAGTCAGAGCTTATGAGCCGAACGGATATGGATTATACAACGTTATAGGCAATGTTTGGGAGTGGTGTCTTGATGGCTGGAGTGTGGATTGGCACAGATCACAAACGGATGCCACTCGTCTTGATCCAAGAGGCCCCGACAACGAGATGGCAAAAGTAATCAGGGGCGGCTCCTATCTTTGTCATAGTTCCTATTGCAACCGATATCGTCTTTCTGCGCGATCCTTCAACACGCCCGATTCAAGCGCGGGGAATACAGGATTTCGCTGTGCCTGTTAGATTTCCAATGAAGTTGTCGGATTGAATTTCCGGCTGATGCCCAAAGCAGAGTGATATCTATTCGCTGCCAATACGCCAAGCTCAACACTCCCTCCCTATTCAAGGATTGGTGTGTTGCGCTGGCCCGTTGAAATCGATCCGCAAAGCCGTCGTTGTACCCGGTCGGAATTGATGTGAAGCCCTGAGCCAAGTCTGTTTCCTGGTTCCTGCTTTACGCGCGTGGCAGATCTTCTTCGACGTAGGTGCGGACAATCTGTTCAAAACTGCTTTCCGCGGCAAAGCCGAGCCGCTTCGCTCGGACCGGATCGAAATTGCGTGGCCAGTTGCTGACGATGCGGATGATATCCTCGTCCGGCTGATGCCTGATCAATTTGACCACATCATTTCCGACAACCTGCCGCAGCGCTTCGATCTGTTCGCCGACAGTGCAGGAGATGCCGGGCATGTTGAGCGAACGCCGGCCTTCCAGAAGCGCCGTGTCCAGTTCGGCCGCATGAGTCATGAATTTGGCAGCCGCGCGCGGCGAGGCGTGCCAGTGGCGCACGGTTGTCTCCACCGGCAGGATTGCCTCCTTGCCGTTCAGTGGCTCGCGGATGATGCCGGAGAAAAACGAGGAGGCGGCAAGATTGGCTTTGCCCGGCCGGACGCAAACTGTCGGCAGGCGGATGGAGATGCCGTCGATCATGCCCTTGCGGCTGTAGTCGGAAACCAGCAACTCGCTCATTGCCTTCTGCGCGCCGTAAGAGGTTTGCGGCGCACAGAGGAACTCGTCGCCGATCTTCTCCGGAAATGGGCCGCCAAAAACCGCGATCGAAGAAGAGAACACCACGCGTGGAACGTAACTTCCGTTACTGGCTTCATGCTGGGCTCTCAGAGCTTCGAGCAGATGCCAGGTGCCGTGGCCGTTTATGGTCCAGCCCTTGTCGAAATCCTTTTCGGCTTCACCCGAGACGATAGCCGCCAACAGAAAAACAACATCGGCGCGCAAGGCGGCCAACCGTTTGGCTTCGCTCTCATCGGCAATATTGCCGGTTATTCTGGTGACGGTGAACCCGGCTTCCAGCGGAGCCGGATCGACAATGTCGTGCAGGATGAGTTCGTCGATGCCAGAACCTGCAAGGCCGGATTCGGCCAGCCGAAGGGCCGTCTTTTGGCCGAGCATTCCGGCTCCGCCTAGGATTAGGATTTTCATGCAAACTGGTTCCCGTTTGAAGGTGCTGGATCTCTACATCAACGATCAAATCGAATATGGCAATACGGGGCGTCGTTTCCGATGTCTGTTTGCCTGTAAGACGGCTATGCAATAGGCTGTCCTGCGACAATCCGATCCAGCCGATCAGCCATTTGCTGTTGACGATTGGCCTGCAAGCAGAGGGAGGAATCGCCTTGCCAATCGGAGTCCTCACGGTTTACGCGGCGCTTGTATTATGGGCGGCGCTTCTGGTTCGTGGTGTCCGCCAAGGATCGTTCCGGCTGTTTCTGTTTTTTGGCATCGGACTGATGCTGTTTTTGAATGTCGGCTACGTTATCTCGGGCGTTCCTGCTTCCATTGCCTCATTCATCGGTATTTACGATGTCCTGATCAATCTCGGTCTTGACTCGGCGAGTGAGGCGGCAGCGGTTACCTCCTGTGCGGACAATGCCTGCACAGTCTGGGGCGACCGTTTTGTAAACCACTCGGCGTGGGGCGCGGCCTTTTACGACCGGTTTGCCAATGGACCGCAACTGCGGTCGACGTTGCTTTATGGACACATTGTCTTCAATTCACTGGTGTTCGTGTTGATGCATGTTCAGCTGTTCCGGACTGGGTTCGGGGCATCAAGGAACATCCACAGGCAGCTTGGCCGTGTGTCTTTTGTGTTTTTGACGGTCAGCATCATCTGCGCAGTTTGGCTCGCTTCAGAACACGCGCCAGTTACCGAGTATGGTGGCAGGCTGTCGGAATTCGGCTTCTATTCGATGTCCGCCTTCGTATACGGGTGCGCAGTGATGGGTATTATCGCGATCCGGTCCGGCGATTCGAGCAAACATCGGATATGGATGTTCCGGTTCATCGGCTCGATGTGGGGATCCTTCTGGCTGTTTCGGGTCATGCTATTCGTGCTCGATCCGTTGCTGCGCAATTATGAGGCGGCTGCAATCCTGACCTGTATATGGGGATCAGCGCCCTTGGGCATATTGATTGCGGAGATCGTCCGCCGGCGTTTGGACCGCTCTGCGAACCGGGAAACTGTCACCATGGTGCCGGCTCAGTAACCTGGTCTCTGGCACCGCTGCCGAGGACGTGCCCCAATCGTGTTCCCGCGCATTCCGAGCATATGAAAAAGATGCTCATTGGTCAGGTTTCGACGGTGGATGCGACAAATCCAAAGCCCTTCTGAGCTGATACCTATCCGTCTATCAGCAGTACCTATCCAAATCTCCTGTTGGTCTGAAAAGTCAGTTGCGCTGATATGATGACGGAACCGATTGGGGCGAAATTCCGGGCCTCAGCGCAATTGATGAAGGGGCATCTGTGTCAGCGTTCCTGCAGACAATCGGCAAACCTGGACGCAGCGCTCTCCTTGCAGCGCCGGGGTTGCTGTTTTTCTTCATTTTTTTCGTCGTACCTCTCGTCAGCCTGTTTCTGCTTTCCCTCGACAAGCCCTCGATAGGCAACGCCAGCGTCCAGTGGATGTTCGAAACCCGCAATTTCGAACGGTTCTTCGGCAGGGCGCTGTATTACGAAGCGGCCTTTCGGTCCGCTGGACTGGCAGCACTGGTGTCCGCGATAACGCTGCTGCTTGGTTATCCGCTGGCATTTCTGATCGCCAAGACAACCGATCCACGGCGCAATACGACACTGATGATCCTGGTTCTGTGCGCAATGCAGCTGGATATGGTCATCAGACTGTTCGGACTGATGGTGTTGATGGGAGACGTCGGCGTCATCAATGAATTCCTGCGCTGGGCCGGACTTATCGGTGAGCAGCCATTGGCGCTGATGTACAACTTCACCGGCGTGGTCGTCGGGCTGGTGCAGTTTTCACTCCCCTTCATGGTGCTGTCGCTGGTGGGCGTGATCCAGGGGATCAACCCATCACTTGAAGAGGCGGCACGCAGCCTGGGCGCCAGGCGCTGGCAGACGTTCTGGAAAATCACCGTTCCAATGAGCATGCCCGGCATTCTGGCGGGATTGCTGCTGGTCTTCGCTATTTCGTTCTCTTCCTATGTGGTGCCGACCCTGTTGGGCGGCTGGAAGGTCGTTGTGCTGCCGATCCATATTTTCCAGCAAGTTGCAGAATTGGGCAAGTGGCAGTTCGGCGCGGCGATCGCGGTGGTCATGTTCGTGATCAGCTTTGTGGTGATGCTGATTTATCAGCGGGCCGCGGCCCGGGCATCGGGAGGACGCATCTGATGGCGCGAAGCAACAAGTCCATGCGGCGAGAGGCGGCTGTGCCGTTTATCCTGAAATTTCTGGCCACACTTGCCCTGATCATGTTGCTGGCTCCGGTGGTTGTCGTCATTCTGGCCGGCTTGAACGCAGGCGACCATCTGACCTTCCCGCCCAAGGGCTTGTCGCTTCGCTGGGTCATTGCCTTCTTCCAGTCCGACGCCTTTCTTCCGGCCTATCTGTTCAGCCTGGTGCTGGCGGTCATCACGATGATCCTGTCGACCATCCTTGGCACCACCATCGCCCTGTTTCTTGCCCGTGCCGAATTTCGCGGCAAACAGATGATGCGTGCGTTTTTCATGGCGCCACTGATGCTGCCGGGGATCGTTTTGGGATTGGCGCTCTATCTGTTCTATCTTTCCAGTGGTCTCGGCCTGGTTCGCACGATGCCCGGCCTGGTGATCGGCCATGTTCTGGTGACCTGCCCCTACGTCGTCGGCACGGTCAATGCCGCCCTCGTCGGATTCGATATCTCGCTGGAGGAAGCGGCGCGAAGTCTCGGCGCCAAACCGTTCAAGACCTTTCGCTCGATCACTCTGCCGGTCATTTCTCCGGGAATTGTCGCCGGTTCGGTGTTTTCGTTCATCGTGTCGTTTGGCCAGTTTGACGTGTCGTTGTTCCTGACACCGCCGGACTCCAACCCGCTTCCGATCGCGCTGTATTCCTCGCTTCGCTACACATTTGAGCCCACAGCAGCCGCCGCAGGTATATTCGCGATTTTCCTGGTCGTGGTTTCGATGCTGATAACGGCAAAGCTGACCAATCTGCGAAAACTGGCCAACGTCAATTTCTCATGAAGTGAATTTTGAAAATCAGCAAAGGAGAATGAAATGACGAAAGAAAGAAACAAGCCGGTGGGTTTGGGCCGCCGGAGCCTTCTTAAAGGCGGTGCCGCAGCGGCAGTGCTGGCTGGCCCGGTCAGCCTGTTCAACATCAATCATGTCTGGTCGAAAGATGTGATGTGGGACGGCCAGCCGTTTGATGCCGGGGGCGCCACGATCCGCATCAACGAATGGGGCGGTTTCTGGCAGGAATTCATGCAGAAAACCGCGATCGATGAATTCGAAAAGACCTACAATTGCAAAGTTGCCTATGATTCATCATTCCCCTGGTTCCCCAAATATGTGGCGGGCGGACCGAAGTCGCCGGCGTTCCATATGGGCAACTGGAACCTGAATGAGATCATCAAACTCGGCAAGGTTGGCGACTTCTTCCTGTCAACCGATGAACTGAAGGAAAACCTTCCAAATGCCCCCGACTGCTGGGATTTTGCCTTCGGAAGCGGCCTCGGCGTCACCTGGGGCTTTGGTCAGTATGCTCACGTCTGGCGTACCGATCTTGTCGACCCGGCACCAGTCGGATTCAAGTCTTTCTGGGAGGAACGCTTCGACAACAAACGTGCGACCTACATTACATCCAATGGTCTGTTCATGACCTTCTTCATGACCGCGGCCGCCGAATTCGGCAGCGGCCCGGATGATCTTAAAGCCGGTTTTGAGGCGATGCGCGCGGCCATGCCGATGAAGATCAGCGATTTTACCGGAAACATGCAGACACTGGTCGAGCGCGGCGAAGTGCAGATGGGCGTCCAATGGGAGGGCGAGATCTTCCTGCAGATGGACAAGGGCATTTCCGTTGCGCCGCTGACCTGGGAGAAGAAGCCGATCCTCACTCAGACGCATACTGTTTCGCGCTACTCCGATCCGATGGAAAAGAAACTTGCGCTTGCGCTGGTCAATACCAAGCTGGATCCGGTGTTCCAGAACAAGGCGGCCGAAACCTTTTACCTCCGGCCATCGAACAAGAACGCAAAATTGCCTGAGCGGCTGACCAGCAAAGGAGTGACCAATACCGCCGATGCGCTGGACGGTCTGTGGATTCCCGATTGGAACTGGTACCTCGATAATGAGGATGAGATTGTCGAAACCGTGAACGAGATATTTGCGGGCTGATCAATCAAATCGGCCCGGCGGCACAGGTGCTCGCCGGGCCGGTCTCCAACTGGCAAGGCTGATATGGCGAACGTAGTACTTTCAGAGCTCAGTAAATATTTCGGCGATGTCGCCGCCGTGGACAACATCTCGGTGGAGATCGCGGAGGGTGAGTTCTTTTCCATGCTCGGACCCTCGGGCTGCGGAAAATCCACCACATTGCGCATGATTGCGGGCTTTGAAGAAACCAGTATCGGTCGCATCGAAGTTGATGGCAGTGACGTTTCACAATCCCCGCCTGAAGATCGGGGGATTGGTTTTGTTTTTCAGAATTATGCGATTTTTCCGCATATGAATGTCTATGACAATATCGCCTTTGGACTGCGGCTGCGCAAACAGGCGAAGGACGCAATAGACAGCCGTGTCCGTGCCGCGTTGGATCAGGTCGGCATGAGCGGGTTTGAGAACCGCTTTCAGCATGAGTTGTCGGGCGGACAGCAACAACGTGTGGCACTGGCGCGGGTCCTTGTCACCGAGCCGCGCATCCTGCTGCTGGACGAGCCGTTGTCAGCGCTGGACAAGAACCTGCGCGAGGAAATGAAGTTCTGGATCAAGGATCTTCAGCAGACGCTGGGGATTACGACCATATACGTCACGCATGATCAGGGTGAAGCCCTGACAATGTCCGATCGTATTGCGGTGATGAGCAACGGCAAGGTTGCCCAGATCGGTACGCCTGAAGAAATCTACGAACGTCCGAGCACCCGGTTTGTGACCGAGTTCATTGGAGAATCCAATGTCCTGAACGCCCGCGTGACATCCGTTGATGATGCGACCTGCGTTCTCGATATCGGAGGACACGCAGTCACTGCGCCTCTCAGCGGCGAGCTGTCAGAAGGTGATGACGTGGCTTTGGCGTTGCGACCCGAGCGGGTGCTGATCGGTAAAGACGCTGCCAAGAAGGGGTTCAACCGCCTGAAACTGCCGCTGAAGAAGGTAACCTATCAAGGATCTTTCATTCGATTCCAGTTGGATCTTTCCGGGCTCGAACTCGTTGCCGAAGTCGCCAATCGTCACGACGTCCCGCGTTTCGATCCCGGCAGCGAAATCGATGTCGGTTGGCGGGTCGATTGCGGTTGGATCATTTCCGAATAACCGGATCGCGGTTTCAAAAACACAATGCTTACGACGTTGAAAACCAACTTCGCCCTGGCTCGGGCATTTGCATATGATTTCCTGCGATACCGCAAGTTCAGTTTTGTGTTGCGGCAGACTTCGCGCGACAACCGGCGCGCAATTATTCGCATCTTCGCCCACTACCTGGAAGGCGGTATGTGCTTTCCAGAGGTACGATTGGGATATGGACAGGACAAGTCGCGGTCTGTCATCGAAAAACTGCGGTCGTACACACAGGACTTCGGTGTGGACGAAACCGTGGTCTGGGCCATGGCCACACTAGAGAGTTATTTTGACTTCCACCGCGGGCGGGGTTTTGACCTGTCAGCGCTGGAAGCCGAATTCCGGCAACTGTCCGGTGAAATGGATCTGA
Source organism: Hyphomicrobiales bacterium (assembly GCA_021775495.1). Lineage (GTDB taxonomy): Bacteria > Pseudomonadota > Alphaproteobacteria > Rhizobiales > Rhizobiaceae > JAJFHT01. The sequence continues at coordinate 18,562 of JAJFHT010000085.1, forward strand.
CCGAAATTGAAGGCTGCGGCGGATTTGAAACGGTTACGGCGGACCAGATACAAGCATCCGGATCGGTAGATTTCGAGCAATTTTTACGGCAGCGCCACAGTGTGCGGCAATATTCCGGCGACAGTATCGATCAAGAGACAATCAGAAAAATCGTGAAGAATGCGCAGCAGTGCCCGTCGGTGTGCAACCGGCAGGCATGCCGAGTCTACGCTTTCACCGATCCGCAGGACGTGCAGACGGTTCTGGCATTTCAGGCCGGAAATTCCGGGTTCCACCAGGAAATCCGCACTCTGTTCGTGGTGACCGCCAACATTGGAGAGATGAACCTGATCGGCGAACGCTATCAGGGGTGGATCGATGGCGGGATTTTCGCCATGACATTGGCGCTGGCGATTCATGCAGAGGGCCTGGGCGCCTGTTTTTTGAACTGGAGCACCGAACCCGGCCAGGACCGTGCCCTGCGCCGCTGTCTTGGGATCGGTGATGAAGAACTGGTCATCACGATGATGGCGGCAGGACAGCTCAAATCTGAGTTTCGTGTGCCGGTGTCACACCGCAAAACGCTTGACGAAGTCCTGATCCTCGATCCGCCGCTATCTTGACAAGTCGCGGACCCGTACGTCTTCTTTTCCTCAATATGCCTGACTTTCACAAATTCTGGGGCAGTTTGCGGAGGAATGAGGATTGAAAACCGGGATAGTCGAACGCCCGCAATTGCTGCAGATGTTTTTGTCCGGGACAGGGAGGCGGCTGACCTTGGTCGAGGCGCCGGCCGGATATGGCAAGACCACATTGCTGAAATCGTGGAAACGCCATTTGGACGCGGCGGGGTTCGCAACGACGTGGATATCAATTGACCCGGCCTTGCACGACTTTGATGCGGCACTTGAGCCGGCACTTGCGAAGCGTGCGCGGGAACATTCGCCGCAATATGCAGAAATGGCCGAACACCGCGGATATCTTTTTCTCGACGATTTCCATGAAGCCGGTTCGTTCGAGACACAGACAATCGGCCGGATCCTGCATCTTGGCGAACATGATTTTCATATCATCATTGGTACCCGCATCTCCCCCGCCTTTCCCCTGGCAAAACTGCGGCTGGCCGATCAGGTTACCGATTTTGGACTCGATGAGCTCAAGTTCGATTTGAACGAGACGCAGGATCTGCTGCACGACGTTGTTCCAGCCGATGCAATCCAGAGTTATTACGATTACGCTGAGGGATGGCCCGCGGCCCTTCAGCTCATGCGTCTGTCTTTTTCAAGAGGTCTGCCGATTGATCTTGGCCATGACCGGCCGATGCGAACGGGACTTGATCTGGCGGGATATCTGAATGAGCAGTTCCTGAGCGGTCTGACGGCGGAACAAAATCAGTTCCTGCTGGAAACAGCGCATGTAAATCCGGTCAATGGAGATCTGGCGGACCACATGCGCAAAAACAGCGACAGCTGGGAAATCCTTCGTACACTCAATGATGCGCATTCTCTGGTTTTCGAGCAGACGGACGAGGATGGCAGCTGGTATCATTATCATCAGCTATTGCAGGATTATCTGCTGCATCGCCAACAGACACTGGGCGAGGCGCGATGCAATGATCTGTATCTTCGAGCTGCCGGTTGGTTGAACGAACATGGTCGGCATTATGCCGCTGCAAAACTTGCCGTCAGCGCCGGCGCGGTGGAGGTCGCCGAGCAGATCATCCTGGACGCGGGTGGGACAGAGATCGGCATTTGCGATGGTGCCCAACGCCTGGCTTCGCTCATGGAATTGATCCCGCTTGAGCGGATCAACGCGTCGCCGCGGCTCAGTCTGGCGCGGGCGTATCTGCTGTTGAAAACCGGGCGGACAGGGGAGGCCAATCTGGTGATCCAGGAGGTTCGCGATGGGGCTTCGCCGTCCGACCGTGAGCTTGAGCGCGAAATCGTCCTGCTTGAGGTGCATTTGCGCCTTTATGAAGATCGACACATTTCCGAGAGTCAGGTTGCGGCACTGGATTATACGGCGCGGCAGACCCCGGCAAAAGATCAGCTCAAGCGCGGCGTGCTGTATAATTTTCTATGCCTATTCTACATCCAGCTGGGCGAGTTGGAAAAGGCTCGCGAAGCCGGCGAAACCGCGATGGGGCTGTATGCCGATCTGGGTTGGCAGCACCTGGTTTTTTTCATGCATGTTAATCTGAGCGTCGTGAATATGGACCTGGGTGAATTTGACCGGGCGTATGAAAGGCGCCGTGAGGCCCGTGCGCTGCAACGCAAATATTTCGGTCACGATCCAAATCTGAGCGCCATCGTCAATATCATGTTCAGTGAAGCAGCATTCGAGGCCAATGAACCCGGCGATATCGAAGCAAAACTGACCTCAGCACTCAATGATGCCGACAGTCGTGAAGGCTGGAGCGAAGTTTTTCTGGCGGGGTATGAAACCTGTCTGACATTGAAGCTGGAAAGCAGCGGTTACGAGGCCGCTGTCGGCCTGGTTTCGCAGGCCGAGGCAATGATCCTGCGGCGCTGCCTGCCCAGGTTCTCCCGGCAGCTTAAAATCCTGGAACTCGATCTGGCGACAAGCGCAGGCCGGGAGTCAGAAGCCCGTCGGTCAGCCGGCAGTGTGCGCACACTCATCTTGGAAGGACAGGGTACGGATGGTCTTCGTTGGCGCGGGCAATTGTTGGCACGTCTGGCTTTGGCGCGATTTGAGGCGTGTTTCGGCGATCCGCAAAAGGCCCTGCGACAGGCGCGCCAGATCGAAAAGGACTGTTCTGAAAAGAACCTGCAACGCTACCGGCTTCGAGCGCTGGTTCTGATGGTGATATCGGCCGTTTCCGCGGATGACACGCGTTTTGCTGCGGACACACTGACACAGGCGCTTGCAATCGGCAGATCGCTCGGAATGAAGGGCGCGTTTATTCGCGAATCCCAGCGTTTCGCCGAAGCGGCGAAAACGGTTGTGCGCGAACGTGGTGTGTCGAGTTACCCGCGTGAGGATCTGTCTTTTCTGTCCAGCCTGCTTTCCAAAGTCAGGCACGATCCGGGTTCGGATGGTCATATCCTGGCCGAAGTGCTGACCGAGAAAGAATTCGAGGTTTTGTCCAGTCTGACCGAGGGCAATGCGAACAAGGTCATCGCCCGTGCCCTGAATCTAAGCGAACCGACGGTCAAGTTTCACCTGCAGAACATCTATCGCAAACTGGGTGTGAATTCCCGGAAACTGGCAGCGGATCTTGCCGTGCAGTACGGCATCACGTCGAATACCGGCGACACGGTCAATTCTTAGCGTCACCTATCCGTATTGCCATCGGTCCTAGCCGTTCTTGGCCTTGCCCACATCATGCTCCAAATTCGAAACTGCCAATAGCAGAATTGGTGCATTGGAGGCCCGTATGCATATCGGGGTTGATGTTGGCGGCACGAATACAGATGCCGTCCTAATGGACGGCAACAAGGTCATTGCATCCGTCAAGTCCCCGACAACCCACGATGTCGGGTCAGGAATTGTCGAAGCGGTCGGCAGCATCATGAAAAGCTCCGGTTGCGCGGTGGCGGATATTGCCAGTGTGATGATCGGTACGACGCAGTTCACAAACGCGTTCGTGGAAGGCAAGAAACTGGTTCCGGTTGGCGTCGTGCGCGCAGCATTGCCTGCAACCACAGGTATACTGCCGATGACCGAATTCCCCTCGCATCTTGTTGCTCAGATCGGACGTCAGTCCTACCTGGTTGAAGGCGGGTATGAATTTGACGGCAGAGAGATCAACAAGCTGGACGAGCGCGCTGTTGCGGAAGCCGCCAGAGACATGCGCAAGCGGAGTATCAGATCGGTCGTCGTGTCGGGTGTGTTCACCCCGATCAATGACAGTATGGAAAACCGCATGGCCGAAATCATCCGCAATGAGATGCCGGATAGTGAAGTCACTCTTTCCAGCGAAATCGGGCGGATTGGACTGATCGAACGCGAGAATGCGTCCATCATGAACGCGTCGCTCACGGATCTTTCCAGAACTGTCATGACGGCATTCAGGGATGCTCTGATTCAGCTCGACATACATTGCCCGTTTTTTGTCAGTCAGAACGACGGTACGTTGATGACATCGGAGTTTGCTGAAAAATATCCGGTTCTGACATTTGCATCGGGGCCGACAAATTCCATGCGTGGAGCAGCGTTCCTGTCTGGAGTCGAGGACAGCATCGTGGCCGATATCGGTGGTACGACGACAGATGTCGGGGTGCTGATTGGTGGATTCCCACGCGAATCCGCTGTTTCGGTGGATATCGGATCCGTTCGCACAAACTTCCGAATGCCTGATGTCCTGGCCATCGGTCTGGGCGGCGGTAGCATTGTGCGCCAATCCGGCAGCGACACACATGTCGGGCCGGACTCGGTCGCGTTGGATCTGCTGACGCAGGCGAGAGTATTTGGCGGAAAAACCTTGACCGCCACGGATATCGCTGTTGCCGCCGGTTATGCCGACATCGGAGACAAGTCCCTGGTGGCGGATCTGGAACCAGCCATTGTCGAGGCTGCCGTCAACCGAATGCATGACTTTCTGGAAGCGACTGTTGACCGAGTGAAATCCAGCAAGGGGGATGTGCCGGTGATCCTGGTGGGTGGCGGAAGCGTGTTGATAAACCGCGAAATAAAGGGAGCCAGTGAGGTCATACGTCCGGAACTTTCAGGCGTTGCGAACGCGATTGGCGCCGGTTTGGCGCAAGTCGGCGGCGAGATCGACCGGATCTATTCCTACAACGATATCGGTCGAGACGAGTCGATCGCACAGGCGAAGGAAGAAGCGGTCAGGCGAGCAGTTCAGGCCGGAGCGTCCAAGGACAGCGCGAAAATCGTCAGCATTGAAGAAATGCCGCTGGCCTACCTGCCGGCAGGCGCGGTGCGGATCAAGGTGAAGGCGATTGGAGACCTCGAGCAGGCGGAGAATCTGAAATGAGCCGTATCACCCTGGAAAACCTGCCGGATTTCATTCGCGGTACGGCAATATTAGGCACCGGCGGTGGCGGTGATCCCTATGTCGGTCGTCTCATGCTGGAGCAGGAACTCACCAAATGTGGCGGTGTGGATCTGATCGACCCGGATGATGTTCCCGATGATTTGTTCGCGATCAGTGTTGCCTGCATGGGCGCGCCGACCGTGTTCGTGGAAAAATTACCCAATGCGCAGGCGACGGTAACGGCGATGCGCCGCATCGAAAAGGAACTGGGCCGCAAATTCAACGCGATCATCCCACTTGAGGCGGGCGGTGTGAACGCAACCCTGCCTTTGGTCGTTGCGGCGCAGATGGGTCTTCCGGTCGTGGACGGCGATGGAATGGGACGTGCTTTCCCCGAATTCCAGATGACCACATTCAACATATATGGCGTCAATTGCTCGCCATTTGTCATGGCCGATGATTTCGAGAACACGATTGTCCTGGAAACCGACAATGCGTTGCGCACGGAACGCTATGGCCGGGCTGTTTGCGTCAAAATGGGTGGCATTGCGCAGGTTGCAAGTTATGCCATGACCGGCGAACAGATTAGGCGTACCTGTGTGCCACGCACGGTGACGCTTGCCGTTGATATCGGCAAACGCGTGCGGGAACTGCGCGTCGAAGGCAAGGAGGATATTTGCGAAGGCCTGGCGGCGTATTTTGCCACTTCGCGGCCACCACGATTTGCGCGGGTGTTGTTTGACGGCAAGGTGCAGGATGTGATGCGTGGTACCGAGGATGGGTGGACTGTTGGCAATGTCACAATATCAGCGGCGGGCGACAGCAGCGACGAGATGTTCCTGACATTTCGAAACGAGTATTCACTGGCAAAGCTGAACGGCAAGACCGTCGCGATTGTCCCTGACCTCTTGTTTATCCTGGACCGGGAAACCGGTGAGGCGATCACAACCGAGACTCTGCGTTATGGTCAACGGGTCAAGGTCATCGGTGTCGCGGCTACGGAGGAGATGCGTACACCGGAGGCGGTGGAAGTCATCGGGCCAAAGGCATCCAACATCAGCGAGCCATTTGTAAGGCTTGAAGACCTGGCCTGGGGTGGCAGCAGCTGATTTTACGCGGGCAGATGCGCTCTATCCGCTCTTTGCCGGAAGGAAGACTCTATGATTGATATCCGCGTTCTGACCCCCATCACCACCGAAGACTTCCGTGACGATTCACCGTTGAACGAGACGGCGCCGATCGGTTGCAAAATCTCCACAATAACTTTGCAACGCGGCCCGGCTTCGGTTGAATCCGCCATCGATGAAGTTCTCGCCGCACCGGGTGTGATTGATGCGGCCTGTCGCGCCGAGGCGGATGGCTGCGATGCGGTGGTCATCGATTGCATGTTGGACCCTGCACTTGAGGCGGCGCGGGAGGCCGTGACCATCCCGGTCGTCGGTGCAGGAGAGGCCGGCATGAAGGTGGCCGCGACTTTCGGTGATTTTTCTGTGGTTACGGTTTTGCAACGTCAGGAACCGGCCTTTCAGCGCCTGGCCCGGCAGTATGGCCTGGCCGGGGACATGGTGTCAGTGCATGGGATCGGTGTATCCGTGCTGGATCTGGAACAGGATCGCGAAGCCTCGATCGAGGCGACGATCCGCGCTGCGAAAGTCGCGAGAGACCGGGATAGTGCCAAGTCGATCGTGTTCGGGTGCACCGGAATGCTCGGCTACGCCGCTCCGACCGCCGAAGCGTTAAACTGGCCGGAAGAATGCGTGATTGATCCCTTGATGAACGCGATAAATGTCGCCTTCCTGGCCATAAAGTCAGGAGAGAAAACCAGCAAGGACGACCATCCTTTTCCGGACCGCAAGCGCGTTGTGGGTTTTGAAGAGTGGACGGCCCTGAACAATCTGATGAGCGGTCGCTGACGGGGCCGTTCGTTGATCATGCCTGATTGTGTGTGATGAGCGTTCGATGGAAAAAATGCGGGGCGCCGGGCGCCCCGCATCGTGTGAATGACCTGAGATCCGGATGTCCGCATCAGCGCGGTGGCAACGGCATCCAATCGGTCATCGCAACATCGGCATGGGCAAACTGGGGCATCTTTTCTCCCAGATCGGCCATGTTCTTGATGTCCTGATCATTCAGAAACTTCTGGGTGATCAATGTTGGAGGTACAATCACACTGGCGCCCGGATCGCCACCGGACAGCAAGATCGCCAATGCACGCACGGACACTTCACCGACAACAGCTGGATTTGTCGCCACGGTAGCAACCCAGGCACTGCCGGGTTCCCGCATGGCGGAAATATCCGCCGTTGAGACGTCGGCTGAATAGATGTCGATCTTGTCCGTCAGGCTGGCTTCGTCGACTGCGATTTTCACACCTTTGGCAAATTCGTCATATGGCGCGAACATCACAGTGATATCCGGATTGGCCTGCAAGACCGAGCGTGCTTGGTTTGCATTGGAGTTGGCGATCGGATTGTCGAGCGTGCCGAATACGGCGGTCTCTTCGATGCCGGGATTCTCCTTGCGCACATCCTGCCAGGCTTTATCGCGACGATCCAACGGGGCAATACCCGGGACATAAACATATCCGGCCTTGAAGCTGTTGCCGTTGTCCTTGATAGCCTGTTCCAGAGCAAGTTTGCCCAGCAGATAGTCGGATTGCTCGATCTGCGGGATCGCCTTGTTTTCCACGTTCACGTCGAAAGCGACAACCTTGATGCCGGCATCGACGGCGCGCTGGGCCGCTTCTTTCATGGATTCAGTCAAACCATGCTGGATGATGATGCCATCTACACCGAGCGCGATGGCCTGATCCACCATATCGGCCTGGAGGGCCGCATCCTGCCGGCTGTCCAGAACCCGGAGGTCAACGCCCAGCGCCTTGGCCTGGGTTTCCACGCCGCTGAGGTAAGCCTGGAAGAAGTCACCCGTCGACAGATACCGAATGAGCGCGATCTTTACGTCGGCGGCTTTATCGAAGGGTGCGGGCATTTCCGCTGCACTGGCAATACTGGAAAGCCCGCCCAGCGCCATTGCCGCTGCTGCGGTCAGATGGAAAAACTTTCGTCTTAGAATCTTCATGGTTTTCTCCCTTTGGAATGGTTGCGAGTTAATTTAATGGCCACCTTTGCGACCGCGAGAAGACAGTGCGAATGTGAAAACGAGAGCGACAATCAGAACGGCGCCTTTGACAAAATCCTGGGTGTAGTAGGGGGAGTTCATCATCGTCAGACCTTGAAGAAGAACACCAACAAACAGTGCACCGATGGCTGTTCCAAATGCATTGGGTTTGGCAGCTCCCAGCACCGCAAATCCGATCAGAGCAGCTGCCACGCTGTCCAGAAGAAGGTTGTTGCCGGACGCGATGTCACCGCGCCCCAACCGGGCGGCAAGCAATATTCCGCCAACGGATGCCAGAACACCTGAGATCATGTAGGCGGTAATTTTGTAGCGGTTGATGTTCGCACCGGCCAATCCCGCCGCGCGCTCGTTGGAGCCGATGGCATACATCAAACGGCCGTGGCGGCTGAGTTCAAGAAAGACCCAGACACAAACGCCGATGATCAAAAACAGAATTACCGGTACGGGGATAAGGTCTTCGAGAACCATATCAAAACGGTGGCGACCTATCCAAAGGAAACTGGCTGAGAACGTGCCCTCTGCGACTTCGCCGCCCGGTAACCGCATTCCCGTCGCAATTGAACGGCCTTCGGTGGGAATCCTTTGCAATCCGATCAGCAGGAACATCATTCCAAGGGTCGCAAGCAGATCGGGTACCCGCATTTTCACGATTAGCAGACCGTTTACCAGGCCGACCAAAGCGCCCATGATCAAGCATGCAAGAACAGCCACGAAAGCGTTTTGTTCCAACACGACCATCACATAGGCCGACAGCATCAAGGCTGTTGTGGCCACGGAGCCAATCGACAGGTCAAACCCGTCAACCACCAGAGTACAGGTGACGCCAAGCGCCAGGATTCCGGTGATGGCAACCGACTGGAACACAAAGACCGCAGATCGTGGGCCGGCAAATCCGTCAGCGAAAAGGCTGAAGAAAACAACCAGGCCGGCCAGGAGACATAGAAATCCGTAACGGATCGCCAGATCTTTGAATGATTTCGAAGTGCCTTTGGTCATTCAGCCTGCCACCACTCCTGCCGGTGTCTGGCCCGAAATCTGCGCATGCATTACTGCCAGGTCGATATCATTCGTTGTTTGTTCACCAACCACGCCTTGCTCGTACAAAACGACAATCCGGTCTGCAATTTCCAACGCCTCGTCCAGCTCTGAAACAAAAACGATAGTCGCTCTCGCATCGCCTGTTTCGCGAACGTGGCTTCCGATGTCCCGGCGGGCCTTGATGTCAACACCCTGAAACGGTTCATCCAGCACCAGTACGCGGCATGGTTTTTGAAGCCACCTTGCCACCATCACCTTCTGCTGATTGCCTCCTGACAGGGTGCCGATCTCATCAGCCTCTGAGCGGCACACTATGCCGAGAGTCGAAACCATCGACTGCGCAAGCTTCTTTTGTTTTCGCGAACTCAGGATGGAGAATCTGGAATGTTCCTGCAGAAACGGCAGGGTCATGTTTCCGGTGATGTCGAAATCAGGAATGACACCGTTGCTGGCTCGGTCCTTTGGGCACATGAATACGCCCTCGTCGATGGCGTTGCCGACAGTTGACGGCAGATATTTTTTTCCATCGAGAAACATCTCGCCGGATATCGGCTTGACCTGCCCGAAAATTATGGATGCCAGTTGGCTCTTGCCACTGCCCAAAAGACCTGTAATGGCCAGCACTTCCCCGCGGAATGCCGTCAGATTGATGGGTTCGCCGTGCTCGGAAAGGCGGATGTCTTTCAATTCAAGCGCGGCAGAACCACGCTTGTTCTCATTAAGAACAACCTCGCTCATGGAATGGCCAAGCATCGCCGTCACGGCGCCTTCATAATCCAGAGGCGTACCTTCGAACGTTCCGGATATCGTTCCATCCCGCATGCTGACAATTCGGTCGGCGATGCGCCGGACATCAGACATGCGATGAGATATGTACAGAATTGCAACACCGGAATTGCGCAGGTGGTCTATCAACTCAAACAATCGCTCAGCCTCCACTGCGGAGAGCGACGATGTCGGCTCGTCAAGGATGAGAATTTTCGGATTGCTCGCCATAGCCCGCGCAATGGCGATCATCTGACGGTCGGCAACGCCAAGATTGGCAACCGACTCTTTCACATCCACTTCAAAATGCATCGCCGCGGCAATCTTGCGGGCTTCTTCGTGCATTTTCTTGAAACTCATGAAGAATCCGGATGTCGAATCCGTGAGGCGGTCCAGCAACAGGTTTGATGTCACATCGAGATCGGGAACAACCCCATCATTGATTGATTGGTGCACCGTGACGATGCCGGCTTCAAACGCATCACCCGGGGAGGACGGGGCATAGATTTCCCCGAACAGCCGTATCTCTCCTGCGTCTGCAGGTTGAACGCCGCAAAGGATCTTGACCAGGGTTGATTTGCCGGCACCGTTCGCGCCCATCAAAACGGTGACCTCGCCTTTGGGCAATTCCATACTTACATCGCGCAGAACCTTGTTCTGCCCAAAGGCCTTTTCAACGCTTAAAATCTGACAGGCGTGGTCAGTCATGCAATTCTCTCCAAAATTGAATTTATCCAACAATGGGCAAATGTCAATCATCTTGACAAAAGGCCATAATGAGATGATATCTTGAGTTCGGGAACCTGAGTGATCGGGATATAACGGGGTCTCGACAGCGCAGAGAGGAGCATGCCTGATGGTGGAGACTACAGCCTACAAACCGTTGGATATGGACACCCTGGCCCATCGCCTGACGTCGGTAGAGGCCATCACACAACGTATTGGCGCAGACGGGTCGAAGTGGAAGGTAAAGGAGGTTGGGGACGGGAACCTCAACCTGGTTTTTATCGTGGAAGGCCCGCTCGGTTCTGTGATTGTCAAACAGGCTCTGCCCTATGTTCGCCTGGTCGGTGACAGTTGGCCGCTACCGCTCTATCGGTCCTTTTACGAGTTCCACGCGCTGACCCGGCAGGCCGCACGCGATCCTGGTCTGGTTCCGGAAATCTATCATTTCGATGAAGGGCAGGCCTTGATCGCGATGGAATTTCTCAGCCCGCACGTTATCCTGCGCGGGAAGCTCATTGCCGGTGAAAGAGTTGATGACCTGGCAAGCCGACTGGGCAGGTTTTGCGCCCGGACCTTGTTCCGCGGCTCCGACCTGTCGATGAAAGCGGCACAGCGGAAGGCCGACGCTGCACTGTTTCTTGGCAATGTGGAAATTATCGCGATTACCGAAGGCCTGGTTTTTTGCGATCCTTACTTTGATGCCGAACGGAATCATCATACCGAGGGGCTCAACGCGCTTGTTGGCCAGATGCGCGATGACGTCGCGCTGAAAACCGAAGTACAGCATCTGTTTGTCAAATTTGGCGCCAATGCCGAGACCATGCTGCATGGCGATCTGCATACCGGTTCGATCATGTGCACCGACACGGAAACGAAGATCATCGATCCCGAGTTCGGCATGTACGGACCGATGGGATTTGATGTCGGCATGCTGATCGCCAACTTCCTGATGGCCTATTTCAGTCAACCGGCACATCGAAGTGACCAGGATCTTGCCGGATATCAGGCCTGGATACTCGATGTGACCAAGGATATCTGGACCAGTTTCGTTGCCGAATTCACTATTCTTTGGAACAGCGAACGCGATGGAATGCTCTATCCAAAATCTATGTTCGAAGATCAGGGACATTCATCGGAACCTGCCTTGCAAGCGGTGCTTTCCAACATCTGGTTCGATGCGTTGGGATTTTGCGGCATCGAGATGCACCGGCGGACGCTGTCACTGGCACACAATGCGGATTTTGAATCCATCGAGGACCCGGCGACCAGAGCGCCGCTGGAAGCACGAAATCTCATGATGGGATGCGATCTGATACTCAATCGCAGCGCCATCGGCACAGTCGACGCGCTGACCATGTTGGCCGAGAGCTTCAACCGGAAAGCAGTTCTATGAAAGTCGACGGAACCCAATATCGTTCGATCTGGTTTGATCATGATGCCAATGACGTGAAGATCATCGACCAACGTTGGCTTCCACACGAATTCAAAATTGTGGCCCTTGAATCGCTGGAGGAGTTTGCCGTTGCGATCCAGGAAATGTGGGTAAGAGGTGCTCCTCTTATCGGGGCCACTGCCGCCTATGGGATGGCCATGCAAATGGCTCGCGATCCCAATGATCGATCGATCGACGAAACCTGGTCCTATCTTGAGAAAACGCGACCGACAGCTATCAATCTTCGATGGGCTCTGAATCGCTGCCGCGATGCGCTTTGCAAGATTCCACCTGAAAGCAGGGCCGAAGCGGCGCTAAACCTTGCGCATGAGATCGCAGATGAAGATGTCGAGACCAATCGCAGAATCGGGCTCAATGGACTGGAGATCATCAAGAAGATCGCTGCGGGGAAAACCGCTGGCGACCCCGTTCGTCTTCTAACGCACTGCAATGCCGGCTGGCTTGCGACGGTGGATTGGGGAACCGCGACCAGCCCGATGTATCATGCCCAGGAAAGTGGAATCCCGCTCCATGTCTGGGTCGATGAGACCCGGCCGCGCAATCAGGGCGCTTTGACTTCCTGGGAACTGGGAAGCCACGGCATCAGTCACAAATACATAGTCGACAATGCAGGTGGACATCTGATGCAACACGGTCTTGTCGATGCCGTCATTGTCGGCACTGACCGCACAACCGCCTCGGGAGACGTCTGCAACAAGATCGGGACCTATTTGAAGGCTCTCGCTGCGCACGACAATGGTGTGCCGTTTTATGTCGCCCTGCCGTCTTCCACGATTGACTGGACCGTTCACAACGGGGTTGATGAAATCCCGATTGAAGAACGCAATGAAGATGAGGTTACCCATATCATGGGTAAAACCGACAATGGGTCTGTTGCGAATATTCAGGTTTCCCCGGATGGAACTCCGGGCGGCAATCCGGCCTTTGACGTGACACCGAGAAGACTTGTCACCGGCCTGATTACCGAGCGAGGGGTATGCGAGGCGTCCGCGGAAGCGCTTGCCAGAATGTTCCCCGAAAACGCGAACTGAGTCCTATAGCCGTCGGGCTGGAACAAAGGAAACCGGATCTGCCCAGCACATCACCAATTCGAGCGAAACAGGCAACAGGGCGCCGGTTCAAAGGTGATGACCTGCTGATCGAAATTGCCTGGTGTTATTATCATGAGGGATTGAACCAGAATGATATCGCCGAGCGCCTGTCCGTTTCACGTTCTACCGTGGTCAATCAGCTGCAGGAGGCAAGGGCGCGTGATTACATCCGGGTTTCATTGAGACCATCGGTGTTTGGCGGGCATGAGCTAGCCGACGAACTTTGCGCCCGTTTTGGTTTGACCGATGCGATTGTCGTTCCAAGCGGAACCGGTGACGAGGATGCGGCTTTGCTCCGGACGGCACGAGCGGCTGCGGACTGGTTGCCGGATCTGCTGACGACGGGGGATCGACTGGGCGTTTCCTGGGGACGCACCGTATTCGAAGTGGCGGAAGCGGTCTCGGAAACAAGAATTGGCGACCTCACCGTCATTCAGCTTGTTGGTTCGAGGAGTACACCATACGGATTTGAAGCGGAAACCTGCTCGTCCAACCTTGCCCGGCGATTGGGGGCAAAATGCATAAACCTTCACGCTCCTCTCGTCCTCAGCAACACGGATCTTGCATTGCAACTGCGTTCTGAACCGGTGATCTCGGAACAAATGCATGCGGTCGATACCTGCAATAAAACCATATTTGCCGCGGGCTCGTGCAATGAGGACAGTCACGTCGTGGAATCGGGTGTGGTGAACGCCTCTTTGTTAAAGGACTATGTCAAACGTGGCGCCGCCGGCGTCATATGCGGCCGTTTCATCGATTGCGACGGCATTCCGATCCCGGGCGAGATCGACAGCCGGCTGATTGGCGTCACTTTGGAAAATATGCGCGGTAAAGAGATGGGTGTTCTTGTCTCTTCCGGCCAGGACAAGGTTATTCCGTTGCGCGCCGCTCTGAAGGGCAAATACGCGACCCATATCGCGACATGCTCAAATACTGCCGCCGCCATATTGGAGAGCGACTGATCATGAGTGGGCCCTCGCCATACCCTCGAAAAACAACCTTCATCAACGCCACAAATCTCCAGACAAACAACCGAATGACAGGCTAATCAGAATGATTGAGAACCTTTACGACAAAAGTGATGCGGGCGCCTGGCGCGCCAAAGCCGGATCCAACGAGGCAGACCAGGAGCTTGCCGAGCGCGTTTACACGTCGCGCCTGATCGGCCAGAACCGGGACTTGCTCATGCATGGCGGCGGGAACACATCGGTCAAGGTCGAACGGGCAAATCTGTTCGGTGTGACCGAAAGAGTCCTCCATGTGAAAGGCTCGGGCTGGGATCTGGACGTTATCGAAGCGGCCGGGCTTCCTGGCGTGCGTCTCGATCCGCTGCTGGCATTGCGTCAACTGGATGGTCTGAGTGATGAGGACATGGTCAATGTTCAGCGTTGCAATCTGCTGGATTCAACCTCTCCAAACCCGTCGGTAGAAACCCTGCTTCACGCTTTCCTTCCGCATACCTATGTCGATCACACTCACGCGACACCTTTCCTCGTGCTGGCCAACCTCCCCAATGCTGAAGAGGTCTGCCGGGAAATCTTCGGAGATCGGCTGGGCATCGTTCCCTATATCATGCCGGGCTTCGGTCTGGCCAAGAAAGCAGCCGAAGTGTTCGACAGCAATCCGGAAGTTGAAGGCCTGTTGCTGCTCAATCACGGTCACTTCGCATTCGGAGCGACAGCCGAGGAAAGTTACGGAAAAATTGTCGGGCATACCAATGAGGTGGCCAAGCATCTCGAAATGACGCCCCCGACATCGTTGCGGGAACGGAAGCCGGCAGACGATCTTTCGGTCCTGCCAGTCCTGCGCGGTGTCATCGCTGAACAGGCTCGGGATGTCGACGCGCCGATGGCGGTATTTGATTTGCGCAACGGTGATGATGCCCAGGCAATCTGGAAACGAGACGATGTAACGGCGCTTTCAACCCGCGGCATGGCATCGCCTGATCATGTGTTGCGGACAAAAGGCAGACCGCTGGTTCTTCCTGAATCGGTCTGGCGCAAGGGACGCGAGGCAATCGTTCAGGCGGTTCAGGATTTTGAAGCTGAGTATCGGGCGTATTTTGACCGTGAGGCGCCACGAGCCAAGGAACCCAAAACGCTGCTTACCCCTGATCCGAAACATGCCTGGATCGAGGGTATCGGTGTTGTCGGCATGGGCGTGAACGCCAAGGCTGCCGGTGCAGCGGCGGATCTGGCGGAACAGAACATGCGAGTGCGCATGGTTGGCGAAGATGCGGGAGGATTCTATCCGCTGGGTGAAACGGATCAGTTTGAATGCGAATACTGGTCGTTGGAACAGGCCAAGCTTGGAAAGGGCACGCCGCCGAGATTTCAGGGTCGTATTGTCATGGTAACCGGTGGAGCAGGTGCTATCGGTCTGGCAACGGCCAAGGCATTTGCCGCTGGAGGGGCAAACTGCATTCTTGTGGATCTTGATGAAGGCCGCCTTGCAGAGGCTGTCGCCGAACTCGGTGACTGGCATCAGACATATGCCTGCGATATCACCAAACCGGGTGCGGCTGCGGCGGCCATGAATCATGCAGTGCACAGTTTCGGCGGACTGGATATTCTGGTTTCCAACGCCGGGTCGGCGACCGGCGGAGCGCTGATCGAGATCGAGGATGATGCTTTCAGAAGCGCATTCGAGTTGAATTTCTTTGCGCATAAGGAGTTCTCGACCGCCGCCGCCAAGCTGATGCGATTGCAGGGGCGCCCTGGCCAGATCCTTTTCAATATCTCGAAACAGGCGATCAATCCCGGCAAGAACCTGGGTGCCTATGGTCTGCCCAAGGCAGCCACGATGTTCCTCATGCGCCAGCTTGCACTAGAGCTCGGTGATGATGGTATCAGGGTCAACGGACTGAATGCCGACCGAATACGGTCCGGCCTGCTGACGGATGATTTCATCCGTGAGAGGGCGAAATCCCGCAATGTTGACGAAAACACCTATATGGCGGGTAATCTGCTCAAGCGCGAGGTCGAAGCCCGACATGTAGGCGAAGCATTTGTCGCCCTGGCATGCAGCGAGCGAACCACTGGACATGTGCTGACGGTTGATGGCGGCAACACGGCAGCCGAACTGAGGTAAGGTTAGCCACTGCGAAGACGGCAACCGGTCCAGTATGCATTGACATGTATTATGCATGATCACCGGACCGATTTGGTCCTGCATCGATTAATTGACCCTGATCAAGGTCGATAGCTGTTACCTGTTGCAGTATTGGCAATGTCCGTTTGCTGTGGGAGGAACAATGAGCGACACAGAACAGCCGGAACCCTATCGCCCGCCACCGATGCCGGTGGTTCGGACGGTAACGGCAAACGATATTTCGGATGCGTTGAAATCGGGTGTCTCGGACTTTTTCCGGGCGCCACTGTTCGGCATGTTCTTTGGCGGTATTTATGCCGCCGGTGGATTGTTGATCCTTGCCTCGCTCACCATGTTCGAGATGACCTGGATGATCATTCCGGTGGCAATCGGATTTCCGCTGATCGGGCCGTTCGTTGCGGTCGGACTCTATGAAGTGAGCCGCCGGCTGGCGTCCGGAGTTCCATTGAACTGGCGCGAGATCCTGCTTGTCGTGCTGAGCCAGCGCGAGCGGCAACTCGGCTGGATGGCATTTGTCGTGCTGTTCATCTTCTGGATCTGGATCTATCAGGTCCGCACGCTTGTCGCGGTGTTTTTCGGTTTCAAGCCGTTTTCCAGCATGGCGGATTTTCTGGTGATATTGACGACCACCCAGCACGGGGTCGGTTTTCTGGCGGTTGGTACCGTTATCGGTGCGTTCCTCGCATGCGCGCTGTTTTCCGTCACCGTTATTGCCATGCCCTTGCTGCTTGACCGCGACATCGATTTTGTCACGGCGATGATCACCAGCGTGAAGACCGTCCTCAAAAACCCTGTTGCCATGTTGGGTTGGGCGGTGATCGTCACCGCACTTGCCATTATTGCCATGCTGCCGGCGTTCCTGGGTGTTGTTTTCGTGTTGCCGATCCTGGGTCATGCAACCTGGCATCTTTACAAAAAGGCCATCGAGAGCCCAAGCTGACTGGATTTAAATCAGGAGTGCTGGGCGCTGGGCGGATTTTGGGACATGGCACCGTTTGCCGCAATGATGGCAGTGGCTGTCGCCGCGTGGTGTGTCGCCGGCTACTCGATGATCGGTATTTTGTCGAATGTTCGAGGCGGCCGTTGGTTCCGGCTGCTGTTTCAGTTCGGGTGGTGGGATCCGCGCCGGGCCGATCTGTACATCGAGCCGGCAGGAATGCCACATCACCGCCGGCTGATAAAGGCGGTGATTTGGTTCTTTGCCGCAGTGTTTTTCGCCTTGGCCTACACGTTCTGGCAAATCTCCCGGCAGGGATGAAAAGCTCAATTCCTCCCCCCGTTTCACCTTGCTGCAAAGCTTATATTTGTGAATACGTAGTCGTTGCGGATATTCACCCTAGGTTACTTCAAATCACGTTTGCGGTTTGATTTTTTCATGCTACCAATCTGTCAGGAGCTTCCGAAGAGAAGCCAATTTACGCACAAAAACAAAAACCGTGCGAAATGCGTGAAGTGTCAGGGGAGTAGATGACAGTTCTCGACGTGAAGAACCTGAGAACTGTATTCAAGACGCGTCAAGGCGAGATTCACGCGGTCAATTCTGTGAGTTTCGATTTGAAGCCCGGCGAGCTGCTGGGCGTTGTTGGTGAAAGCGGTTCCGGCAAATCGGTCACGATGATGTCTCTGATCGGGCTGGTGCCGTCGCCGCCCGCCATTGTCGATGGCGGTTATGTCAATTTTGACGGCCAGGATCTTCTGCGCACCGACCAGGATCGGTTGCGAGGCGTCCGTGGTGCCAAGATCGGTTTCATCTTTCAAGACCCGATGACCTCGCTCAATCCGGTTTTTTCCATCGGATTCCAGCTGAGCGAACCGCTTCGCAACCATATGGGCATGAACAAGACGGCAGCCCGCAAACGCGCGGCCGAACTGCTGGATCTTGTCGGCATTCCGGATGCGGCAAGACGATTGTCTGACTTTCCGCACCAGTTTTCCGGCGGCATGCGGCAACGCGTGATGATCGCCATGGCACTAGCCTGCGATCCGAAAGTTCTGATTGCCGATGAGCCGACAACCGCGCTTGACGTGACGATCCAGGCGCAGATTCTGGAACTCGTGAAGGAGTTGCGCAACAAGCTCGGCATGGCGATTATCTGGATCACCCACGATCTCGGCGTAATTGCCGGCATCGCCGACCGGGTCATGGTCATGTACGGCGGTCAGGTGGTGGAACAGGCGCCGGTGCGGGAATTGTTCGAAAACCCGCAGCACCCCTATACGCGGGCGCTGCTGCAGACAATTCCCAGCGTACGCGGCACGCGCACGGACAAACTTCGGGTCATCGAAGGCCAGCCGCCAATCCTCTACGCCGAACCGTCGGCCTGTTCGTTCCGCGATCGCTGTACCCATGCGTTTGAACGTTGCGGGATTGAAAATCCGCTGCGGAAAACCCTCACATCCGGCCATGATGTTGCCTGTTTCTGGGATCCGGCAACCGGGGAGGCGCGGCATGACTGAGGCGACAGCCAAACCGCTGGTCCAGGTGCGCGGGCTGAAAATGCACTTCCCGATCCATGCCGGACTGTTTCAACGCCATGTCGGCGATGTCAAAGCGGTCGATGATATTTCGCTGGATATTCTGGAAGGCGAAACCCTTGGCCTTGTCGGGGAATCGGGTTGCGGAAAGTCGACGGCAGGACGTTCTGTGCTGCGGCTTTATGACATTACTGATGGCTCGATCATCATCGACGGCACTGACATCAGCAGTGTCGATCAAGACAGCCTGCGTGGTTTTCGCCCCAGGATGCAGATGATATTTCAGGATCCGCAGGCCAGTCTCAATCCGCGCATGACGCTGGCCGATATCATCGGCGAACCGCTTGACGAACACGAAAGGCTGTCAAAGGGCCAGCGGCTTGGCCGCATTTATGAACTGATGGATGCGGTCGGGCTCAACCGCGAATTCGCCAATCGCTACCCGCACGAGTTTTCTGGCGGGCAGCGGCAACGCATCGGTATCGCCCGCGCTCTGGCGCTCAATCCGAAATTCATTGTCTGCGATGAACCGATCGCCGCACTTGACGTGTCGATCCAGGCCCAGGTGGTCAATCTGCTGGAAGACCTGCAGAAACAGTTCGGTCTGACCTACCTGTTCATCAGTCATGACCTGTCGATGATCCGCCATATCGCGACGAGGGTCGCGGTGATGTATCTGGGCAAGATCGTCGAACTTGCGCCGCGCGACGCACTCTATGCCGAACCGAAACATCCCTATACCCAGGCACTTCTGTCGGCCGTTCCGGAGCCTGATCCCGCCCGCGAAGCCGATCGCAAACACATTATTCTGACCGGCGACGTGCCGTCGCCGTCAAACCCGCCCGACGGATGCAATTTCTGTACGCGCTGTCCGAAAGTGATGGATATCTGCCGCCGGATCGAGCCGGTATTCCAGGAGCTCGATCCCGGCCGATATGCCGCCTGTCATCTGTTTGACACCAAAAATACAACCGCGGAACCAACCGCCGGTACGAGGACATAATTGTAAACCCAAGTAAGGAGGTTGGAATGAGATTAACAAAAATTCTGCTGGGCGCCGTTGCCGCGATGGCGATGAGTTCCGCAGCGCAAGCCGAACGCGGAGCCGACGGTCAGGTCAATATCATCTACTGGCAGGCGCCGTCGACGATGAACCCGTATCTTTCCGGCGGCACCAAGGAACTGGAGGCTGCGTCGCTGGTGCTGGAGCCGCTGGCCCGCTACGACCAGGATGGCAATATGGTGCCGTTTCTTGCCGAAGATGTTCCGACGGTGGCCAATGGTGGCGTTTCCGCTGACCTGACAACGATCACCTGGAAGCTGAAAGAAGGCCTGAAATGGGCTGACGGCAGCGCTGTGACCGCAGCCGATGCGGTGTTCACCTGGAAGTATTGCTCCCATCCGGAAGGCGGCTGCGCCCAGAGTGAAAAATACAATGACGTGACCGGTGTCGAAGCCGTCGACGATCGCACCATCAAGGTGACATTCGGTGTGTCCAAACCGTTTCCCTATGGACCATTCGTTGGAGCACAGGCACCACTGATCCAGGCTGCGCAATTTGCCAATTGTCTGGGCGCCAAGGCGCCGGAATGCACCGATGCAAATTTTGGCCCGATCGGAACCGGCCCGTTTGCGGTTACCGATTTCCGTCCCAACGACGTCATCTCGCTGGAAGCCAACAGCAATTATCGCGATCCGGCGAAACCGGCCTTTGCCAAGGTCACCTTCAAGGGTGGCGGCGATGCGGCCGCTGCCGGCCGTTCGGTACTTGAGACGGGTGAATTCGATTATGCCTGGAACCTGCAGCTGGCGCCCGATGTGCTGGCCAATATGCAGGCAGCGGGCAAGGGAACGGTAGTGTCCTCCTTCGGAACGCTTGTCGAGCGTATCATGATCAACATGACCAATCCCGATCCTGCACTCGGCGACGAGCGGGCCACGGCGAAGCATGCGCATCCATTCCTGTCGGACATGGCTGTGCGCAAGGCGCTGTCGATGGCGGTCGACCGCAAGCTGCTGGTCGAAATCGGCTATGGCGATGCGGGTCGGCCGACTTGCAACGTGCTGCCGGCTCCGGAGATTTACAAATCGTCCGCCAATGATGCCTGTCTGGTTCAGGATATCGAAAGCGCCAAGAAGCTGCTTGATGACGCAGGCTGGGTTGCCGGCGGAGACGGCGTCCGGGCCAAGGACGGCAAGCGACTGTCGATCCTTTTCCAGTCTTCGACCAATGCGGTGCGTCAGGATTTCCAGGCGCTGATCAAGCAGTGGTGGTCGGATATCGGTGTGGAGACCGAATTGCGGAATATCGACGCATCGGTGTTTTTCGGTGGTGATCCGGCCAGCCCGGATACGTTCCAGAAATTCTTCGCCGACGTGGAAATGTACGCCAACAATTTCGACGGCACAGACCCGGAATCCTATATGGCAAACTGGGAGTGCAAACAGGCGCCTCGGCCGGAAACACAGTGGCAGGGCAACAACATGCCGCGCTATTGCAATGCCGACTACGATGCGTTGGTTGCGGAAATGGCCAAGACTGGCGATCTGAACGAACGGGCGCGCCTGGCCAAGGCGATGAACGACAAGCTGATGCAGGAATACATCATCCTGCCGCTGGTTGATCGTGGTCGCGTGTCGGCCCATTCCAACACGCTCGGTGGTGTTGTGCTCAACACCTGGGACTCGGAACTGTGGAACGCTGCCGACTGGCATCGTGTGAAATCACAGTAGTTCCCGTGTGAACCGGCCGCTGCCCTTTGAATATCAGGGGCGGCGGCCCCTTCAGTCCCGCAAGCTGAGGCGTCGCAGCAATGTTCAACTACACCATCCGCAGGTTGTTCCTCGCGATCCCGACGCTGTTTTTCATCAGCCTGATCATCTTTCTGCTTCTTGATCTGGCGCCAAGCGATCCCACTGCCAACCTGCCGCTGACCATACCGCCTGAGGTGCGGGAGAAAATCCGCCAGTCACTTGGCCTCGGTGAGCCGATCCACATTCGCTACCTGCTCTGGTGCAAACAGTTCTTCATCAATGAACCGCTGAACATCATGGAGCAATGGTTCGGCTGGGACATCGCCGGCGACCGTCTCCGGGTGTTGAGCTGGCAAACCCGTTCACCAGTGGTTGATCTGATCGTGCAACGCACGCCGCAGACCCTTTGGGTGGTCGGCATGTCCTATGTCGTCGGGGTGCTGATTGCCCTGCCGATCGGCATCATCTCTGCCTACCGGCAATATAGCTGGTTCGACCAGGTCGGCACCTTCATTTCGATGATTGGGTTCTCTGTCCCAACCTTCTTCACCGGGGTGCTGATGATCGTGGTCTTCTCGGTCTGGCTCGGCTGGTTCCCATCGATATACGACACGACCCATCAGGTCACCGACTGGGCGAGTTTCTGGCAGCAGATCCGCCAGATGGTGATGCCGGTGGCCGTGCTGGCGCTATTCAATGCAGCCCAGATCAGCCGTTTCATGCGGGCGTCAATGCTCGACAATCTCAATCAGGACTATGTTCGCACGGCGCGAGCAAAGGGCCTTGGAGAGCGCACCGTCGTGCTGGTTCATGTGTTGCGCAATTCGCTGATACCGGTCGTCACCGTAATAGCGCTTGGCGTGCCGCAGGTGTTCGGCGGCGCGATCATCACCGAACAGGTGTTCAAGGTGAACGGTCTCGGACAATTGCTGATCATATCGATCCAGGGGGGCGACTTGCCGACGGTGCAGACACTGACGTTCATATTCGCTTTCCTGATCGTGCTGTTCAATCTGATCGCCGACGTGCTCTACGGCGTTCTGGACCCGAGGATCCGTTATGACTGACATTGCGGTCAATTCACTGGCGAACGCCCGGCCACCACGTTCGCAATGGCTGGATTTCTGGGAACAGTTCCGAACCCATCGCGGTGCCCTGTTTGGAATGACATTTTTTCTTTTCGTGCTGCTGATAGTGTTTGTCGGCCCCTATCTGTGGACCCTGGACGGACAATATATCGACATTCGCGCCCGCAATCAGGGGCCGAGCCTGGCGCATCCGTTCGGCACCGATCAGCTTGGCCGTGATACCCTGTCGCGGCTGATGGCCGGCGGTCAGGTCTCATTGGCGGTCGGCATTACGGCGATGGCGCTGTCGTTGCTGCTGGGTACGTTGATCGGCGTGATGGCGGGCTATTTCAAGCGGCTGGACGGGTTGCTGATGCGGTTGACCGATCTGTTTCTGGCACTGCCGCTGCTGCCTTTGCTGCTGGTCATCATCATGCTGTTTCGCGACACGCTGCGCACGGCTTTCGGTCCGGAGACCGGCATTTTCATTCTGATGGTTTTCGTCATCGGCATCACCTCCTGGATGCAGACGGCACGCATCGTCCGCGGCGACGTGCTGGCGATCAAGGAGCGCGAATTCGTGCTGGCGTCACGGTCGATCGGTACGCCGTCACGGCGCATGATCACCCGGCACATCCTGCCCAATGTGCTGTCGCCAATCATGGTGTCGGCAACCCTTGGCATTGCCAATGCGATCATCACCGAATCCGCCCTGTCATTCCTCGGCCTCGGTTTTCCCTCAGACTTTCCGACCTGGGGCCGGCTGCTGTTCGATTCGACCGATTATCTGCAGCAATATCCCGAGCGGGTATTGTGGCCGGGCCTGGCAATTTCACTGACCGTTCTCAGTGTAAATTATGTCGGCGACGGCCTGCGCGACGCACTCGATCCGCGCATCAGGGGACGGTGAGGGCGTAGCCTCAGGTTTTCCCGTCCCCTTTCCTCGCATATTCTTGCAGTTTCAACGCCATTTTGACCCTGATTATGGGTCTGTGACCTAGAGCCAGGCCGAGCGGTTTGATCCGCTCATGCAGGCCTAGAGCAAAGAGCCGGGCCATGTGATTGGCGAGGTAACCGGTAGATTTCCTTTTTTCGAAAGCCATGACCCATTATAGAATTTGAATAGTGTGCTATGCAATAATAAATAGTGTGCTATGCTAATTTACAAAGGAATATGCACCATGTTTCGCCAACTCCATGCTCCTGCCGGTGTCGTCGGCTTTCTGATGATCCTGTCGTTCTGGTCGTCAACAGTGATTTCCGAACTGTCGGGCTCGACCGAGGCTATCGTTATGATCAAATCGGCCATTCTCTGGGGTATGATAGCCTTGATGCCAAGTTTGGCGCTTGCCGGGGCCTCGGGCATGGCCATCGGCCGCCGCCGCCGCCGCGATGCGCCGGCGTTGGCCAAGAAGAAACGCATGCCGTTCATCGCCGCAAATGGTGTGCTGGTGCTGATTCCGTCAGCCATCTTCCTTGCCTCAAAAGCAAGTGCCGGCGTGTTCGACGGCTGGTTCTATGCCGTTCAGGCAATCGAGCTTGTTGCGGGTGCGGTCAATCTCGGCCTCATGGGGCTCAATATCCGTGATGGGTTCGAAATGTCACGCAAACGCAGACACGCCGGTTTTTCGGGGGCGGCTACGCCGAAGTAACGCCGTTGGCATATCCGCTCAATTCGCCAAAATTTGACAGAACCCGCTTAGCTCACGTTCAATCGGCTGTGATCCCTGACACCTGCTGGAGACCGATATGAGTAAGAGGGTTCTTATCCTTGTTGGCACCAAAAAGGGTGCCTTCATTCTCGAAAGCGACACGGGGCGGCAATCCTGGCAATTGCGGGGACCATTTTGCGACGCCTGGCCGATGAATCATGTGAAAGGCGACCCGATTTCCGGAACCATCTATGCCGGCGGCGGCAATGAATGGTTCGGACCGGCCGTGTGGAAATCGACCGACTTCGGCAAGACCTGGTCGCACTCCAGCGAGGGTCTGGCCTATGCGGAAGGCGAAGATCCCGTCAACACGGTCTGGAGCCTGTCGCCGATGCACGGCCGACTATACGCAGGCGTCGAACCCGCGGGGCTGTTCCGCAGCGACGATGAGGGTGTGAACTGGCAGCATCTTGATGGACTGCAAAAACATCCCACACGGCCCGAGTGGCAACCAGGCGGTGCCGGACTGATACTGCATTCGATCATCAATCATCCGGATGACGAACGGCAAATCTGGATCGGCATGTCAGCTGTCGGCGTTTTTTACAGCAGCGACGGGGGAACGAACTGGGAGCCACGCAATCGCGGCACGCGACAGGACTACGCGCCGGAGGATCAGCGTTATCCGGAGTTCGGACAATGTGTGCATTCCATCGCCCTGGTCCCGGGCAATCCTGACCGGCTTTATCAACAGAACCATTGCGGCATGTACAGGAGCGACGATGGCGGCAGGAGTTGGGGCAGTATTGAATCTGGACTTCCGTCAAGTTTCGGATTTCCGTGCGCTGTGCATCCGCGCGATCCGGATACCCTCTATCTGGTGCCGCTCAACGGCGATTCCGTCGGCCGTTACATGCCTGGCGGCAAGGCCGCCGTGTGGCGCACCCGCGATGGCGGGCAAAGCTGGGCCGCATTGCGCAACGGATTGCCGCAACAGAACGTCTATTTTGGCGTGCTGCGCCAAGCCATGGCGACGGATCCGTTCGACCCCTGCGGGATTTATTTCGGCAGCAATTCCGGCACGATTTTCGCCAGTGTTGACGAAGGTGACAGTTGGAAACCGATTGCTGAACACCTGCCGGTGATTTCCTCGATCGAGACGATGATCGTCGATGCTTGATCAGACTGCAAAACCGTCGGTTACAGTGTATCTTCCCGATCCGCTGGTGCGCCTGTTTCCGGGTGCGGAAAGGCGTGTTGAGGTCCCGGCATCGACGGTTGGCGATATTTTCAACGAGCTCAACCTACGTTGGCCGGGCATGCGCGACCGGTTGGCCGATTCACGGCCACGAATCCGCCGACACATCAATGTCTTCGTCAATGGCGAGCGTGCAACCCTGACAACGCGACTGGTGGCGGGAGGCGAGGTTTACGTGCTGACCGCCATGTCCGGAGGTTAGACCCTTTCATGGTTAGATGGAATCGTTTGACCGGTTTTTCAGGTTTGCTGGCGAGGCAGGGTTCGTGCAGTGGTCTTTACGACCACAAACGAATCCTAACGACGTCCAGCGGGCCTGAAAAGCCGGCCTTCGGTGGGCCAGATCAGCTCACCGGGCGTCGTTGCAAAGCTTGCCCGATGCGCCGCATCGCACTGCGCTTTGCGTCTAGCCGGACGAGCCGATTTGGCTCCATCAAACGTTTCCATCTAACCATGAATGGGTCTAAACGCCCGGCTACAGCAGGTGTTCGTTGAAAAAGGCGATTGTCCGGTCTTCGGCAAGTCTCGCCGCCTCGGCGTCATAGCGTGGCGTCGTGTCGTTATGGAAGCCGTGATTCACGTCGGGATAGATATGCGCCGTGTAGGTTTTACCGGCGGCTTTCAATGCCGTCTCATAGGCCGGCCATCCGGCGTTGATACGGTTGTCGAGTCCGGCATATTGCAGCAATAGCGGCGCGTGAATCCAGTCAACATCTTCCGATGCCGGCTGGCGGCCGTAGAAGGGTACGGCGGCTGCGAGTTCGGGATAGGCAACGGCAAGCGCATTGACCACGCCGCCGCCATAACAGAACCCGACCGCGCCAATCTTGCCAGTGCTGTCTTTGCGGGATTTCAAATATTCGAAGGCCGCGAAAAAGTCATTGAGCAGGTTTTCGCGGTCGACCGTCCGTTGCAGAGCACGTCCCTCATCATCGTTGCCCGGATAGCCGCCGACTGACGTCAGACCGTCCGGCGCCAGCGCCATGAAACCGGCCTTGCCCATGCGGCGGGCGACATCCTCGATATAGGGGTTCAATCCGCGGTTCTCATGGATCACCAGAACGCCAGGCAGCCGGTCTTCTGTGCCGGTTGGGCGGACCAGATATGCATTTACGGTTCCGTGACCGTTCGGTGAGGGATAGGTGATGCGGTCGGTTTCAATATCAGGGTCGTTCGGCGCAACTTGCTGGGCATGGGCGTAATCCGGTGACAGCTGTTGCAACAGGGCCGTTGCCGTGACGCCCGCAGCTGCGAATTTTGCCGCGCCTTCGAGAAAAGCTCGTTTTGTGATTTTTCCGTGAGCATAATAATCATAAAGGTCGAGAAGCTCCTGCGGAAAGTCGCTTGCGGTTTTGCGGACGAAATTGCGTGTGGTCATTGCGCGTCTCCAGTTCAGCGTATTCGGCGAATTCGAACTGTCATTGCCGGTTGGCCAGACGCTGGTGGCTCTGGCCGCCGGCGATTTCCAGAATGAGTTTGCGGCGGACGGCGTCGGCAAAGGTTGCCAGGCTGTCTGCGGTGATGACGAAGGCGCCTGGCCCACCGACGATGTCGCGCCAGAAGGCTTTCTCCAGATCGTAACTGACCGGCCGACCCGAACAATGTCGGCATAGAATTGCGAGACCATTGATAACAATACCGGCGTCGATCACTTCCTGCCGCGCGCTTTCGATGGGCGGGCCGTTCCAATTGTTGGCGCTGTCGGCGGAAAAATCGATGACCCGGCGAAACCCTTCGATCTGATTGTCCTGGATCAATGATTTGGCAAACAGAAGAGCCGCGCCAATCGCATTCCGGCCAAACGCCCGACGGGGCGGGACAAGAAGAGCATCTGCGAAGCTGCCGGCGGAGGTGGCGCTATCGATCTCGGTCCAGTTTACGACCACATCCTGAGATGTGTCATCACCCCATTCCACATAGGTCAGTGCAATCCGCCCGTAAGCAGTGTTGCGGATTGCCGAGATGACCGACGGGTCGGTGATTGCCCTTGCATAACCTTCGCGCTGGAAGCGGATTTCGGCATCATCGATCGAACCGGTGGCGTCGGCAAGCAGAACCAGTTCAAGCGATACCGGTGTCTGTGCCGCGGCCGGGCTGCAGATCATAAAAGCCGCGCATAACAGCAGGAAACGGGAGATGCGATGACCGGGCATGAATGCTCACCATGTATTGCTGTTCCGTTCGCCAACAGAAAAACACGGCGTTTGCCGCATTGCAACGCTGCAGGAGGGGTGCTCAGGCGTGGCACTCACGCCTTGACATACGCAGTCTCTGCCAGTTCCTCTGTCACCCCGGCCTGGGTCGGGCGTTCGAGATACGTCGACAGCACCACATAGGTTCGGGTGCTGCGGACACTTGGCAGGTCATAGATTTTCGCCAGCAGGCCTTCCAGCGCCTGGCTGCTTTTCAGCCGGGCTTTCAGTAGCATGCAGGTGTCGCCGGTAACCGAGTGAATCTCCTCAAGCTCCGGCAACTCAGACAGCGCCATCAGTTCCGTTGTCTTGCCCCAACCCGCTGTGTCGACATGGATGAATGCAAGCAACGGTTTGCCAATCGATGGCCCGTCGATCAATGCCGCGGTGCCCCGAATGTGGCCGGAAGCGCGCAATCGCTTGACCCGTTCGTGAACAGCCGGAGCAGACAGAGCGACGCGCCGGCCAAGATCGGCATAACTGAGGTCGGCCTGGGCCACCAGTTCACCTAATAATTTTCGGTCGATGGTATCGATCTGGCGGTTTGCGAAGCCGGATTTCCGAATATTATCTGTTTTTGTTGCGTTCGGCACTTTTGCGTTTCCCATAATTTCATTCGGCGAATAGATAGTATTACCGAACATCAATCTGAAATCAAAAGAATGCATCGCTCCGTTTATCTGCTGACTGCGTCCGTTGCCATTGTCGGATCCAATTCCCTGGTGCTGAGCCCGATTGCCGGCGCCGTGGCCGGTTCCTTTGCCGATACGGCTCCGGCAGACGTGATGATTGCATCTGCGATTTACGGTCTTGGCACCGCGGCCGGCGCGATAACGCTTGCACCCAAAGCAGACCGGATCGGAGCCGATCGCACGCTGGCTTTCGCGATCGTCGGCCTTGTTGTTGCGCTGGCAGCGAGCGCCGCCGCCCCGACATTGCTGATTCTGTGCCTGGCCCAGGGGTTCGCCGGACTGTCGGCCGGTGTGGCTTTGCCGGCGAGCTATACGCTGGCCGCGCAAACGGCGCAAAAGGGACGTGAGAGCGAGACGATCGGACTGGTCCTGACCGGATGGACGGTGAGCATGGTTGCCGGTGTCAGTCTGTCAACGGTCCTTGCCGATCTTGTCCACTGGCGCGGCGTCTATACGGTTATGGCCGTTGCGGCGGCTATTGTTGGAACCGCGATCTTGCGGATGCGCGACTGGGGTGAACCGCAGAGATCGGAGAAGGCGACATCGCCGATGACGGCCCTTCGCGTGCCGGGAATCCGTGCCGCGCTGACTGTCTGCGCCGCCTATATGATCGCGTTCTACGGGCTCTACGGTTATCTCGGCGCCCACATACAGGGTGAACTGGGATATACCACCATGCTCACCGGTCTGGCGCCGCTTGCCTATGGTGTTGGATTCGGTGTTGCCGCGCCAATCGACCGGTTGATTGACCGGCATGGCGCCCATCGGATTTCGCTTTTCGTATTCCTCGCACTGATCGCCGCCTATGCCGGCTTCGCGGTTTCGGCCGGTTCCTATCCACTCATCCTGTCGCTTTGTTTGTTGTGGGGCCTGATCAACCATCTTGGTCTCAATCTGATCGTCGGCCGCCTGACCGCGCTCGATGCGCGTCAGCGCGGCGCGATCATGGGCGTCTACAGCGCCGTCACTTATCTCTCGATGTTTGCCGGCACGGCACTGTTTCGACCGGTGTTCACGCAATACGGATTTGCCGCCTGTGCAGTGCTTTCGGCCCTGTGCGTTCTTCCAGCACTTGTGGATGCTGTGCGGCTTCGATCTGCCGAATTGCCCCAGCATGGAAAGTTTTGAAGACCGGTGAACTATCGGGTGGCAAGTTTCGTGCAGACGACCAGAATACGGGCCGGTTCGACACCTGACGATTCGTAGAGATGGCCTCGTCGGCTGTCGAAATAGATGCTGTCACCGATTTCCAACACGACCGGCTCGCGACCTTCCAGATTGACGGTAACCTGGCCTTCGAGCACCATCAGGAACTCCTCGCCGGTGTGGCTGATGAACCCGTCAATCTTCATTTCCTCGCGCGGGCGCAGCGGACCGAGCATCGGAACCATGCTT
>JAJFHT010000086.1 GCA_021775495.1 Hyphomicrobiales bacterium
TGCGTCACCGGTGCGCGAAAGACACAATCGGGGTCGAGGAGCAGCACCGTGCCTTCCGGCTTGTCTCGAAAAACCCACTCTAGCAACGAAGCGGGTTTGTTGTAGACAGGGTAGAAATCACCGGTCTCGGGATGAGTGTTCCACAGCCGGGTCGAAACGCATTGCGCGTGTTTTTGGACCGGCAGATCATGTTGATTGTCAGTCGCCACAAGCCGGATAAGGACACCTTCCTGCTCTACCCGTTTCCAAGAGTATTCCAGCAGTTCCGATTGCCATTGCATGTAGGGCGAATCGTTGGTGCTAAAGACCGTATAAAACATGATCTGAGATCTTTCTCGATTGCCTGCCGTAAATTGACGGCCGCTGATTAAACGACCAGGCGGCTCTTTTCTTTTGCAAACGCATCAAAAGACAGACACTTTTTCCAGTCCGCACCTGTTTTTATTGTTACCGGATCGGGATTCCGCCCGGTATAGACATCAGGGTGCGCCCGCTTGTTTTTCAGATCCATTCCCGCAAAGATTTCATAGTCTGACAAGCTGCGCTGCGTACCGAGGCCATATCGACCGAGATCCTCGTTGCCCCCGTTGTCGCCGTTGAATGCAAGCCGCCTCAGGCGATCAAGCGCCACCTTGTTCCTACTTCTGATCACGTCTTCTCCATGCTCCCAATGACGCCTCGGAGCGTTAGCTCCGTGATCCATGTGCCAGGCCACAATTTCGTCCGGCAAAAACAAATCATAACCATGCGTATAGGATCGGAGGGTCAGGGCAAATTCTTCCCCCCAGTAATAGTGCTCCGGATCCTGGCGAACTTCGTCAGTCCAGTCACCCAGAGTAAACGAAAACCCTCCGGATAAAAACCGGCTGCGGCCTGGGTTATGCCTGTTGTGCACGCCCCAACCGAACCAAGGCGCCCAACCACCCCGCTCGCTCCAGTCGGTAACATTTGTGGTGCGGATTCCGGCTTCCGTCTGCCTTCTGGTGCGACCCAATTCGTCGATCCGAAAGAGCGGTGAATTCATTGTGATCAGCGGTTTGTCAGCCGGGAACTTCTGCATCATACCAATGAGACCTGTGTCCCAGCCGGTTGCAAAAACCATATGGGAATCGACCTGCATGGTATAAGTTTCACCATCCCAAAATTGTTGCGCAATTGATCGCGCCCAAGAACCGCCCTGGCTTTCCTGGTACGGAAATTCCGCAAAACTGAAACGGTCGTCAGCAGCAAAACGGCCTATATCAACAGGCTGGTTTCGGTCGATTTGAAGACAAACGCCAAAACGCAGATTTTCCGGGTAGTGCGCAGTAGAGAGACAATCGTCGAGTGTAAACGACAACAAAGGGTCACAATAGGACGCGATTGAAATAAAGATTGTCGGCTTAGTTTTTTTCAAAAAACTCATTCGCCGGCTCAGTTTATACTCATATAGGCAGACAGAGGTCTGCAATTGATTAAGATGCGATGCGGCGCAACCATCCGTTCACTGTGAATCTGCTGTCGGCAAAATCTCCAGACGGACAGCGCACCAAATCGACTTCATGCCAGCGATTGCTCAGAAAGGCGACCAGGCAATTGTTTTGCGGCTGCACGGAAACGACACCGCTCCCGCGATCGAAATTTACATTGCCTGGTTCCCCGTCGTAGAGCAGAAGATCGCCGCCGGAAAAGGTCCTCGGGGTGCGGTTGAGATAGTAGACATAAGTCAAAAGCCGATTTGCCACTTCTTTGTCGTGACTGGAATCGGGGTGTGCCTTGAAAAAGTCGCCATCGTTGCTGGCCGTAAGCTGAATGTCATAGTCGTCGAGATGGGTATCCGAGACGTTCAGCGTCGCGGCGATATGCGGTAGATGCAATTTCAGCCGCCCGAGAATTGTCTTGCTCCAATCGGATTGCTTGAAATCGACCAATACGCGCGATTTCCGGTAGTTGTCGACATTGGTCGTGATGCCGCTGCCCGTGAATTCCGGCTCGCTCGCCAGAGCGAATTCAAGGAGATTTCTGTTCTCTTCGGGTGTCAGGAAATCATCTATTCGCACAAAGGCGGGTGCCCAGGAGACCGGCGTGTTGTGGTTTTGCACGTTCTGAAAGGCCTGTGACTCGATGAGTACGGGAGGCCGCGTCGTTACCGAGACGACAGATGTTGACATGAATGAGCAGGCGGTGCGTCCACCATCGAGCGGCATTTGCAAAACAACGCCAGGCTGCTGCGGATCAGGTTGTTGCGCCGAAGCAAGCGCCACATATAGGCCACGCAGTATAGGCGAATTCGAAGGGAGGGTACAATTGTAGCTCTGGCCTCCATGCAGCGAGACCATGACATCGATATTCTGCACTCCTTCCGACGGGGCCATTGGTCCTTGCTGCATTGTTCGCCTATTCATTTTGTGTTGCCGCGTCCTGCAACTGGTTCCGGGCGCCGATCAGCAATTCTGCCGCAGCAGCTGCATCTCCAAAGCGCAGGCTGAAGACCGGCAGCGCCTCGACGATGGCGCACAATCGCAAAATCGTCTCATCTTCATTCTTCGTGAAACTCAGACAGTTTTCAAGCATTTCTCCAACAGCCTGTGCCGGTGGAATCTGGGTGAGCGTCGCAGGAGCCGTTCTGGCATAGTGGGGAAACACCACCATGGAAACGCGTTTCGGGCCACGCGCAACTTTGCCGGGATCAAGGGGTATCGCGGATTTCGGAATGGTACCGAGTTTGTCCCTTGCAATTTCGGTTTTTGTGAGCGCGCGCACCTGCGGTGTTCCGGGAAACGGGATGATGCTTGCCGAGACCGGATCGAGAGGCGAAATATCGTCAGACAGGTATGACCAGCCCCGCTCGTACAGTTGCATCACGATGGTACTTTTGCCGCGCCCCCAGGCTCCCGGCAGGACGACGGCTCCCCCATCGGACGCGGCGCAGCCCGCGTGCAGCCAAATCAGTTCCGGATACCGGTCGATGAATCGTCGAACAACTTCCCTGTAAACGGTGCGCAGGAAACCGGATGTGTTTGCCCTTGATCCGACAACCTGCCCATCGACCAGAAGTTTCGCCCCCGAACCTTCATTCACCACCCTCAGATCGGCAATCGCTTCCGTGCCGGTTGGCGAATTCATCGAGGCGAACATTTTCCGCATCGCGTCGGTCACCGCCTCGATGTCGCTGCACAAGTTCACGCGGGCATCGAGAAACGAAACCGAACAGTTTTCGCTCTCGATATTTTGCGCTGCGGATCCATCCGCTGCCGACATGGCCTCTTTCGGTCCCACGGTTTGCCTGACCCGGGTCATTTCATCCGCGTTTTTTGTTACCAGAAAACTTTCCGGCCACTCCCGCATCCAGGCAGGGTTGAAACTCTCATTGTAGCGATTCCAGGAATAGGGACCTTCGCGTTGCTCGACCATGATCCCCTTGTCCAGCGGAACGCAGTCGCTGATGGCATGGCGTCCGGGTTCAACGACATCACCCGGCCCGGGCAACTCATTCCAAAGGAATTTGAACCGCTCATCCACACCGCGATTGCCCCGCATTCGTTGAACAAGTGAGGTGAACGTGCTGGTCATCGTACCTATGAAATCGCGCCCCTCGGCTGCCACGAGTTGCGACAGGCAGGCAAGCGAAATGCTGTCATGTGCCGGTAAATCAAAAAAATCGGCGCCGTGCTCTGTCAGTATGTGCCGATCGAGAAACACGGAATCATGATATGCTGCTCTGATTTCGTTGAAAAACGGATCATCGGCTTCATCTGTCAGAATGACCAGGCGATCCTTTCGGTCGAAGTGGTTGTCAAGTGCTTCGATGGCTTGCGCCGGGGTCCGGTCAAGTGTCGTCACCCCGCTGGTGTACTTGAAATCGCCGCGGCGGATGTGCACCGCGTTAAACGATCCAAGGTCCTTTGCGACACGTCCGGCAAAACCTGACATCTCGACCTTTGGCTTGAACCGACGCAAGGCGTCATGGGCTCGCAATTGCGAACTGCGGTCGAGGTAGAAAAAGTACGAGTAGAAACTTAACGTATCGGAGCCCGGACCGCCGGAGAACGATAGTGCCGGAACACGCTCCAGGTCATCTCCAATCGTTATGAATGTCGATCTCCGGCCGGCAAATGAACCAATGTCATCGCTTGCGGTGGACAATATGGAAGGAAAATAGAAGACACAGTCCCAGGCCGGTTTGTCACAGATTTCCTGCGGTGCAAATGCGGCGAGGTCGACCTGGTCAGAATCGATCCATGGCACTCCCAAATCATAAAGATCGGTGATTCTGCTGGGGTATGAGTTCCGCACGGTACCGCCATATTGGACAACATTCGCAACTGGTGTCGCATTGCCCTTCAAGATCAGGACCCGGTCCGTGAGACGAGCCAGAACGACCCCGAGTTCTAATGACATCACGAGATTGCTAAGTCCCGCAGAACCGCTCCGGTAGACGCTGTAAACAATTGACTTCATGAGATTGCCGAAGGTGTCAGGATGGATCGCCTTCGCCACGGGGGTTTTTCAACTCCCAGTCAATTGGCGTATAGTGCACGAAAATGTTCGCGTAATATTCGCCGTCAAGCGGATATGGCCTGCCGTGAGTGAGCCGAGCTCCCTCATAGAATACCATTTCCCCCGCCTCGACGGAGACTTCGTGCGGATTTCCCTCAAGGTCTTCAATGTAGAGCGGCCACGGATTGTTTAGCCTGTGGTCAATGCAAATCGTCGAACTCACAACGTGCGTGCTGATCTGATCAAGATGATTGTAGAGGTAACTTCCTGGCTGATAGACACGGATGCCATAACAGGCTGCCGTCTTTAGCTGTACGCCACTCCACTTCTGGTGTACCGCCCGAAGATCCTCTGCAAGACGATCGTTGAAATTCGCATCCTGGTAGATAAGCGACGGATGAGCACGAATGTTCTCCGTCAACAGATAGGGATTTGCAGGTTCGGACCTGAAATTGCGAACATTCGATCTGAAGTGATCGAGCAGACGTGCGTGTAACTCGGAATCCAGGGCCACTTTCGTAAAACCCAGACCAAGCGTCGGAACCTTCGGCAAATCCTGGTTTTGCCGGTGGACAAGGTGATCAGGGGTTTCATACATCTTGCAAAATCCGGTGATTTTCAAAGCGTTTATATATAGAGACGTTGCCGAGCTTTTGTCGCGAGTTCAAAGAAATATCGTTCATGGTCTGTTGTCGCCTCGACGGAAAATTTGTCAATTTCGGTCCGGAGAAAGTTTTCGTCCCGATAGGCCTGTTTGTACCATTTCGAATCACGGAAGGCTCCATGCTCCGAATCCGCCAGATCGTTATAGTAATGGTATATTGTTCCGAACGGGATGGATGTCTCGCTGCTGCTGGAAACGCGGAATTCTTTCTGCTCCAGTAGTTCGTATCGGATGCCGTTGGCAGTCATGGCAAGAGCAAAACACGGCATTTCGGCCATCCAGACAACCTCGGCTCCGGCGGTCCGGCCGAGAAGATAAAGTGCGTGTGCAAAACGGAAACAGTCGGCGATGAATTTTCTGTTTTTTGCGACCTCGCCGGTGACAAAAACATTGACGCCACCGGGTTCGAATTCCTGATCGCAGCCGATCGCCTCAAGAATCTTGCGCAGGTCGATCCCTTTTCCTGCGTTCTTGTCGACTGTGGAGAAGAATAGATCCTGTTCGATGTGCCAATTACGGGGCGCGGCGCACTGTTTTGGCATGATCTCAATATTGAGATCACCGTACACAAACGTATCGCTGTCCAGAAGACAGATCATATCGCCGTCATCGACAAGGCCAGCGGCCACCGACAAGGCTTCCACGCGATTCACCGCGGCGTAGAACTCTCCGTTCTCATCGCCAACATCCAGCCGGTACAACTTCGCGTGGTTTCTCGCCTCCTCGTATGTGGTTTCGTAACTGTCCAGGATGTTGCGAAGTTCATCTGACAGTGGCTCTCCGCCGTTGCAAACGACGACCAATATGCGCCAGCCTTCGGGAAGTTTGCCACTTAATGATTCCAGGAAAATCGCCGTCTGCCACCAGAAAAACGGTTTGTCTTCGATGCCGATGACGAACGTTGTCCTTGTCCCGTACTGATTCCGCATTCCGTCCAGAAAGCCGAGCATCGACATCCTGGTCAGCGTGGTCGTTACCTGCGGCGCCAGTTCCTCCGGATCGACCGCAAATCGCTCCGACAGGACACTGACGATATCGTCAGTTGAATGTTGTCCATCGCAAAGTTCCCAGATTGCCCTGCCCGAATGGTTGAGCGCCACGGCGCGATTCTTTGCTTCATCGTCCAATATGTTTTCAACCGGTCGAGGGGAAACAACGACGATTTCGTCCTTGACCGGGAACTCTCTCACGTTTGAACCGCGGCAGGGGCGATCCGCGATTCCGGAATTGCGATCTTCGGGATCTGTTTTGTTCTGGGTGCCGCTACTCAAAAGAGGTTATGAAGGTGCTGGTGTAGGTGTAGGTGCGTTCGGTGTTGGTGCGGGCGTAGGTGTTGGCGCACCCGGTGTTGGCGCAGGTGTTGGCGCGCCCGGTGTTGGCGCAGGTGTCGCCGCACCCGGTGTTGGCGAGGGGACGGGACTCACCATGCTTTGGGCAAATACGGAGTTTGGAAGATTGACAGCCATAACCACCGGCGCGACCCATGCAGTCTGTACAACATCGCGCTTGGTAATACCATCACGCTTGGTGGCGCCGCTCTCCGCTTTTTCAGCCGCGTCGGCCGCTTGTTCAAGTTCCTGAACCCTCTGGCGCAATACTTCCAGCTCGGATTCTTTTGCCTTCAAATCTCTGTTGCCATCGCTCGACGATGGGCCATTGTCCTTCTTAGGCATTCACAAATTCCCCAGGCAGTCGAGCACCAAGACGCTCGAGTCACACAAGTTTCTACTACTCAAGCCTGCTACCATAACAGGTTAACGTTTGGGTAAAAAGCCCTTTGGAAATTTCAGTTAACGAGCTTCCAAAATTGAGAGTGGCCTGAAGAAGGCGATGCAGATTGTTCATTGAACGCCTGAGGTGGGGACCCAGGCCAGTTGATCTTGACCCACAAGGCCGAAGCTGCGAATTCAGTGCGGTCTTATCATGCTGCCGTGTGATTGAAGGGGGTTCTGTTCGATATGGACTGGAAAGGTTTACCCGTGCTGGTAACCGGTGGCGCATCGTTCATCGGCTCGCATCTGGTGGATGCGCTGGTTCTGGCCGGTGCCAGGGTGACGGTGGTCGACAATCTGAGCAGCGGACGCCTGGAGAACCTGCGTTCGCATTTGGACAGCCAGCAAATCCGCTTCATGGAAGCGGATTTGCGCCGCCAGGACGCCGCAGAAGCTGCGGTTGAAGGTCAGAATTGTGTGTTCCACCTGGCTGCAGACCACGGTGGCCGAGGATATATCGAAACCCATGATGCGGCATGTGCCGTCAATCTGATGCTCGACGGCATCGTGTTCGATGCCTGCCGCAGAGCCGGCGTCCAGCGTGTCGTCTACGCGTCCTCGGGATGTGTCTATCCATCATATATTCAGGGTGACGCGGACAATATTGTAAATCTTTGCGAAGACAGTGTCGGACCGCCGTTCGACTCGGATGGGATTTACGGCTGGGCCAAGCTGATGGGCGAGAAGACCCTCTCGGCTTACGCGCAGGAATATGGCATGAAGACCGTGAGTTGCCGTTACTTCACGGCGTACGGCCCACGCGCGACGGAAAACCACGCCGTCATGGCCATGATCGCGAGATCCTTTATCAAGCAGAACCCTTTCGAGGTCTGGGGAACCGGGAAACAGGTGCGCAACTGGACCTATGTTTCCGATATTGTGGAAGGCACCCTCAAAGCGGCCGAACACGCGGGCGCCGGCGGCGCGATCAATATTGGAACCATGGAAGGTACAACAGTTTTGGATGCGGCAGAAATGATACTCAAACGTATGGGGAATTCGCCTGTCATTGTCACACGACCCGATATGCCAACCGGACCCTATTACCGAATTGCCGACAATGAGAAGCTTGCGAAGCTTAGCGGATGGCGCCCCCGGGTTAGCCTTGCTGAAGGCCTGGAGCAGACAATCAACTGGTATTGTGCGAACAAATCACAATCGGAAATACGCGCCAAATTGCCTCAATTGCTGAGTGAGCGATGAATGGAATTCGACAACGGCGCGCGGGCGCAAACCAGGTCCACTCGATAAAAGTGCAGGCGTCGGGATAGAGACGGACAATGACTCAGCCGGGTCCGGACCTCGTTCCAAGCCGCCGCAGATTTATCGTATCTCGTCCTCATGCGGAGGGGGTGACGCTGAAGCGGCGGCTTGCGCGCCAGGGTTTTCAGCTCAACAGGACCGGCAAGGCGATATGGTCGCTCTGCGACGGACGGACTTCAGTCAAGGCGATTTGCAATTTGCTGGAGCGAAGCTTCGAAAGCAGCGCCGGTTCAATCCGCCAGGACATTCTGTCGACACTGGCGGAACTCGAACGACACGGATTGCTGTTGTTCGAAAACAAGCCCCGAAGAAACCGTGGCGCAACAACGATCGATCTCAGGAACATCCCCTTCTACGTCATCAATTGTAAGGCGGATACGGTCAAAAGAGAGCATATGCGGCAGCAACTCTCGCAATTGGGTCTCCGTTTCGAGATGGTCGACGCCATAGAATGCTCACCGTCGTCGCTCGGAACCACGCTTTCACATCTCAAGATTCTCGCCCAGAAAGATATCAAGCCTCCTTTCGGGATCCTTGAGGATGACTGTGTGTTCAACGAGCATTTCCGTTACACTTTCGATTTGCCCGCTGACACCGGCGCCTTCTATCTGGGCGTTTCAAGATTTGGCATCGAGTTTCCCGGAAAGCTGAGCTGGGGCAAGTGGGATCAGGTGATTTGG
Source organism: Hyphomicrobiales bacterium (assembly GCA_021775495.1). Lineage (GTDB taxonomy): Bacteria > Pseudomonadota > Alphaproteobacteria > Rhizobiales > Rhizobiaceae > JAJFHT01. The sequence goes on from JAJFHT010000086.1 coordinate 8,859, forward strand.
TCACGGTATGATCGGAACAATCTGCGCGTGTACAACATGCTGGCCCTGCACGCGGTCCTGTATCTCAGCAATACGTTTCGTCAGGCCGCGCTGGATGCGACAACCGGTGCGCTTACAAATTTCGAGTATGAGTTCCCGGGAGATGTCGGCGTCGCTTCTACACATCTCAATCATCTTGTGCTGACGCCGATTGAGCCAATTTGCTATCAGTCGGCCTTGTTCGGCGGCCAGGAAGATTCGACGCGATCTGCACTCACGGAAATATAGAATATGTCAACTAAATCAAATGGTTCATATGCGGCGAAATAAATTTCTCAAAAAGAGAATCATCTGATCCTTCTAGATTTTCGGCTATTTGAAGATTGTTTTTAATATACGGCATCATTTTTGCATATAAATTTTCATTCAAATTTTCCATTTTGAATTCTTCATTCAATTTAATTATGCCTCTTGTATCAAAAATCTCGCCAATATCATCTGATCCCCAATAAACGGGAACAGTTCCCGTCACAAAACAGTCTGTAATTTTTTCTGTATAGTAAAACGATTCTCTACAGTTCTCTATCGCGATGTTGAACATATACGGAAACAGCCCGGATTCCTTGTCAGGATGCGCTCGCGTTCCGCCGATCTGAGGGCTCCCGCAAGCGCCGCCGAACAAATCCAGGTGGTCTTTGAACCTCTTTGCATACTCATGTCTGACACGATGTCCGTCGACCAACAACTTCGAGGATGCGAACATGGAGCACAGTTTCGTCTTTGGGTAGATGCCATATTGTTCTTCCGGGACCCAGGGCAAGTTGCTTCCGGCCGAATGATACTGGAATTTCGGGTGCCATTCGCAAAGCGACCTGTCAGGCGTGACGATCACCTCAAACGCCCCGAGCACCCGGTCGAGATTTGTTTCAACAAAGTCATAAAGTCCCTGAAACTTCGAAATGGCCGGAGACTCCATCAACCAGGCAATCTTTCTCCCGGGAATCTCGAGACTGTTTGGAATTTCGTGACCGATGCAGACAGTGACCGGCACAGTTGCTTCTTCCCTGGAATCGGTCCAGTCGAAATTCTTTGGCTTGCGGGTCGAATTTGATGACCAATTCGGCTGGAACGGCCAGCCGACACCATACACCGTTGGTCTTGCGGGGGTCCTGAACGGTTTCGTTCTCTCGTCAGCAATATCGCCGTGCAGCCTTTTCAGGAAACCAGAGCTTTCGAAATCTCGTAATGCCACGAAGACATCTGCCCGCAGGTTCGCTTCATTTTCATCGAACAGCCATGCAAGCATGTGCAGGATTCCCTTTACCGGCCTGTGTCCGTCGCACAGCCGCCACAGCGCAAGGCCGGACCTGTTGACAAGCAGCGCACTACTGGAAACATCCGATTGCAGAAAAACATCTTGATTTTTCAGTTGAATGGAGATGCAGGAGAGTGGGACAGGTATGTCTTCCATCGAATATGGCGCCAAGACATTTTCGGGCTTCTGCTGAAACGAAGCCCTCGCCGCGCCGGCGGCGTCGATACGGGCATATGACAGCAGATGCGTCCGATACCGGTCAATATGGCCAATGATGGAGCGACCGTTTCTGACGAGACGCTGACTTATTTTCACGGCACTTCCCCAGATCATAGACCGCTACCCTATTGCGTGTCTTCGACATCGCAACATTGAACGGCCAGGATCATGACCGGCGACCAACACAACAACGTGGTCAACAGTCGGCAACACCGACCTGCCCCCATTCCGTTGCACCCAAAGCCAACCATGGATTACCATTCGAACCGGCATCTTCGATCAGAGGCCGGACACTTCAACACACCATTCCTAAAACCGGAGGCGAATGTCGGGATGCAGAGATTGCTGGTTATCCTAGAGCGCGACGTTGGGATGTTTTCCCTGTTCCAACAGGTCCTCAATACGCTTGCATTGATCGATGCGGAAAAAATCGAGCGCCTTCCAATCGCATTGTTTGGCCGCGGTTGCATCTACTATCGAGACGAAGGATTCGGCGGCAAAAGGTCGGTTTGGGAATACTATTTTGAACCTTTGGATGACAGAATAGGCGAAGATTCGATCCTAAATCCGTTCGGCGAGGATGCATTCGATGTTGTCGAAAGCCTCAGGAAAGACCATGAGCTGAGACGTGGTGCACGCGAATTTCCGCAGGACCTTCATCTCCTACAGCCACTGAACACACAAGACCTGGAAAACCTGGATTTCGTCAAGTCGCTGCAAGCGTTTCGAGATTGCATTTGGACAGAGGATTTTGCCCCGATATTTGAAGGACAACAGGCGACCGTATCAATGACACGCGAAGTCGGGTCCCGGCTTGTTAAAAAATACATCCGGTTTCGTCCACGGGTTCAGCAAAAAATCGATCGGTTCCATCGAAAACATCTCGACGGCCATTTTGTGATCGGCGTTCATGTAAGGGGCACTGACGGTCATTTCGCACCAGCGAGGGGTGTCGACATAAACTTGGAAACCTATTTCTCGGCAATCGATGATATTCTGCGAAAAAAAACACGCCGCGCATGCCGAATACTCGTTGCATCCGACGAGGAGTTTTACGTTTCACTTTTCAAACAAAAATACGGCGACATCGTTGCCAGTTATGACGCAGTCCGAAAGGTTGAGGGCCAAGATATCTTTGGGCTCGGACCGACCGGACAGGCAATGCCGGCCTATTTGACGGAGGGCCGGGATACCGCAGTCCAGAACGGCGAGGATGTCGTTGTCGAATATGGTCTGTTGTGCAAGAGCGACGTCTTTGTTTTCAACGGCTCCAGCATAGCAGACGCGGTAACCTACAGTGTGACCCAATCCTTGATCATGCGGTAGTGGATCAGACCGTCAGGGCTGATTCCATATCGGCAGAGCCGGGACCGTATGAACCGTCATCATAGGAACATGGGCAGCATGTCGGCGCCCTGAGCATCATCGGGCCCGAAGATACCGGCAGTACCTCCACCGCACGGTACGACTTCAAAACTCGACTTTGAGTGCCGTTGGATGGGACCCACTCGAAATCCCGGGGGTCGGGGGCAGTGGGGTCGGCCACCGAGCGCATGTTTCAGGGGAGGTACACGTGGGTAAGTAAAGTCATTTTGTAACCCGAGTTACAAAATGACTTCCCTCGACCTACTCTAAGTCATTGATTTTTTTGGCGCGCTCGGAGAGATTCGAACTCCCGACCCCCAGATTCGTAGTCTGGTGCTCTATCCAGCTGAGCTACGAGCGCTTATCGGGCGGTATTGAATGTGCCCGGTCAGGCGCGGCGGTTGGTGTCGCCGGGCCGTGACGAGCTACCTAGCGATCCATGTTGGAAATTGCAAGCGTGCGTCTATCGAATCTGCCCGCCATTTTCGACACCCACCTCAGGCCTGGCGGCGCAGGGCATCGCGGGCCTCGTCGAGACGCGCCGGCTGGTCGGGAATAGTGATTTCGAAGACAGTGCGGCCGCCGGTGCTTTCCAGCAGCTGCAGCTGGCCGCCGTGGGCGCGTACCAGCTCGTGGGCGATGGCAAGGCCAAGACCTGTGCCGCCGCTGCGGGCCGAGCCGCGGAACGCGGAAAAAAGGTTATCGCGGGCCTTCTTGGGCAGGCCGGGGCCGGTATCGGCAACCAGGATGCGGCTGACGCTGCCGTCGCGGCTGGCCGAGATACAGATGCGGCGCACCAGCGCTTCGTCGGAATCGGCGCTCATCGCCTGAATGGCGTTGCGCGCGAGGTTGGTCAGCACCCGGAACAATTGCTCCGCGTCGGCATCGACAACAAGATCCGGCGGCACTTCATTTTCAAATTCAATGCCGCTCATCGGCTGCAGCTCAAGCAGACCGTGCACGTCTTCGACCAGCATGTGCAGCTTGATCTTGCGGCGGGACGGCGGCGCCTCCTGCGCCTTGCCGTAGGCCAGCACGCTTTCAGTGTATCCGACGGCGCGGTCGATGGTACGGACCAGCTTCGGCGCATAACGCTGGATGGCCGGGTCGCTGACCGAAGTGAGCCGGTCCGACATCAGTTGCGCCGAGGCCAGAATGTTGCGCATGTCGTGATTGATCTTGGAAACCGCAAGGCCGAGATCGGCCAGATGTTTCTGCTCGCCGAACGTCTTGTGCAGGCGCGACTGCATGGCCGCCAGTTCGCGCTCGGCCACACCCAGCTCATCGCCGCGCGGCTCGGGCCGGATGATACGGCTGGCATCGTCGGGCGCCTCGGCAAAGGCCAGCATGGATCGGGTCATCTCCTTCACCGGGCGGATCATGATGCGGTTGATGGCCCAGAACACCAGGCCGGCGGTGATCAGCGAAATCAGCAGCGACAGCAACGCCACATTGCGGGCGTAGATCAGCATGGCGCTGCGCAGATCGGTGTCCGGAATGACGATCTCGAACACCTTATCGCTTTCGCCAACCACGCCAAACGCGCGGATCATCTCATTGCCGCCGACAAACAGCGTCATGATCGCGCCCTTCATGGCGTCGAGTGCGCTAACATTCTGCAGATCAATATGATGATCAACGCGCGGCGGCATCTCCGTCACCACGATGATGCGCGAGACCCCGTCATCGCGCACCGCGATCGCCTTGGCGCCGATCGCCATGAGAACATCGTTCTGGGCGCCGCGCGGCAGGGATTCATTGCCGTTCTGGGCAAGGATCAAGCTGGCGGTGGCGGCGGAAGACAGCCGGTCCTCCAGCCAGTTGAGGCGGAAATTGGCAACCGAAGGCATGAAGATCAGCACCTCGGCCAGCATGACGAACAGAACCGTCAGGATCAGCAGCTTGGCCGACAGGCCGCGCGTCAGCGGCACATCGGGCTGCGCCGATCGTTCTTCTGCCGGGTGCTGGTCATCTGTTGCTGTCATGATCCCTGCCGTCCTGTCGGCCGAGCCCCCTGCCCACGGATTTCCCGCATGATACTTGTTTGCCCGATCAGCCGAAAAAGCGCAGGAACCGAATCAGTTTGCGCACGCCCGGCAGCCGGGTCATGGGACTAAAATAGGTGATCGCGGCGCGTTTTCCAATTTCCGACATGGTCGGATAGGGCGGAACATAGCCGGCAACGTCCTGCACGGTCATCTCCTTCGAGAGGGCCAGCGCCCAGGTGTTGATCATCTCACCGGCATTGGCGCCAACGATCGAAACGCCGAGAATAGTCCCCTTCTTGCCGGTCACCATCTTGATCAGGCCGGTGGTCTTGCGCTCGGCCTGGGCCCGGTCGTTCTCGCCATAGGGCCAGCGCAGCACGCGGATTGTCTTGTATCTGGCGCGCGCCTCGTCTTCTTTCATGCCGACATGGGCGATCTCAGGATCAGTATAGGTCGCCCAGGGAATGATCTGGCGGTTTTCCTTTGCCGGCAGACGAAACAGCATGGCCCGGATGACAAGGCCGGCGTGATATCCGGCCACGTGGGTAAACTGCAGGCCGCCCGATACATCGCCGATGGCATAGATGCGGCGTTTGTTGGTGCGCAGCTTGGCATTGACCTTGATGCCGCGCGGCGTGTGCTTGACGCCGGCGCGTTCCAGCCCCATCCCCTCGACGTTGGCCTTGCGGCCAACGGCAACAAGCAGATGGCTGCCCTCAACCGTGGCATTACCGTCATCGGTCTCATACGTCACCCGCACACCTGTGCGGGCACGGCGCTCGACACTGGTGACCTTGGCGCCTTCGAGAACGTTCACGCCTTCCGCGCGGATGTTTTCCAGCGCGATGGCCGTCAGTTCCGGATCATCCTTGCCAAGCGCGGTGAAGGCCTCGATGACCGTGACCTGCGCGCCGAGACGCCGGTGTGCCTGGGCCATCTCCATGCCGATCGGGCCGCCACCGATGACAATCAGATGGTTGGGTTTTTTGGTCCGCTCGAAGACCGTTTCATTG
>JAJFHT010000087.1 GCA_021775495.1 Hyphomicrobiales bacterium
TCAGGAAAAGGTGCTGGGTTACATCGATACCGGCGTTGAAGAAGGCGCCGATCTGGTGGTCGACGGGCGCGGCTTCAAGATGCAGGGTTATGAGAACGGCTATTTTGTCGGCGGCACGCTGTTCGACCGGGTCACACCCGAAATGCGCATCTACAAGGAAGAGATTTTCGGGCCGGTTCTCTCGGTCGTTCGCGCCAATACCTATGAAGACGCCGTCGGCATGATCGACCGGCACGAATATGGCAACGGCACTGCGATTTTCACCCGGGATGGTGACGCTGCGCGCGATTTTGCTGACCGGATCGAGGTCGGCATGGTTGGCGTCAACGTACCAATCCCGGTGCCGGTCGCCTATCATTCCTTCGGCGGCTGGAAGCGGTCGCTGTTCGGCGATCATTCGATTTACGGTCCGGAAGGCGTGCGTTTCTACACACGGTTGAAAACGGTGACGACGCGCTGGCCGGAAGGCATCAAGGAAGGCGCGGTTTACACATTTCCATCCTGACCGATTTGCCCGGAAGCGGGCGAGGGGACGGACATCAACAGACTGAAGGACAGGAAAGACAGCGATGACACTGACCGGCAATATGCGAATTGATGGCGACCGTCTCTGGGACACGCTGATGGAAATGGCCCAGATCGGCCCTGGCATCCGAGGCGGCAACAACCGGCAGACATTGACCGATGAAGACGCGGAAGGCCGCGAACTGTTCCAGAAATGGTGCAAGGACGCCGGGCTTGAAATGGGTCTCGACCAGATGGGCACGATGTTCGCCCGGCGCGAAGGCACCGATCCGGGCGCCCTGCCGGTCTATGTCGGCAGCCATCTCGATACCCAGCCAACCGGCGGCAAATATGACGGTGTGCTGGGTGTTCTGGCCGGTCTGGAAATCATCCGCTCGCTGAATGATCTGAACATCAAGACCAAACATCCGATCGTGGTGACCAACTTCACCAATGAAGAGGGTACCCGTTTTGCGCCGCCAATGCTGGCGTCGGGCGTGTTTGCCGGAACCCATACGCTTGAATGGGCCTATGCGCGTGAAGATGCCGAAGGCAAGAATGTCGGCGAGGAACTCGACCGCATCGGCTGGAAGGGCGAGGAAGAGGTCGGCGCCCGCAAGATGCATGCTTTCTTCGAACTGCATATCGAGCAGGGCCCGATCCTGGAAGCCGAGAAAAAAGATATCGGCGTCGTTACCCATGGCCAGGGCCTGACCTGGCTGCAGATCACCCTGACCGGCAAGGAAAGCCATACCGGTTCGACACCGATGCCGATGCGCAAGAACGCCGGGCTCGGCATGGCACGGATCACCGAACTGGTCGACAAGGTTGCATGGGAGAACGCACCGCATGCGGTTGGCGCCATCGGTCATTGCGACGTTTATCCCAATTCCCGCAACATCATTCCAGGCAAAGTGGTGTTCACCATCGATATCCGCCATCCGGACAAGACCGTTCTTGACGGGATGGATGCCAAGGTGCGCGCCGGCGCGAAAGAAATCGCCGACACAATCGGCCTTGGTATCGAGATCGAGGAGGTTGGGCATTTCGATCCGGTGAAATTCGACGAGGGCTGTGTCTCGGCAGTGCGCGAGGCAGCGATCCGGTTGGGCTATACCCATCGCGATCTGGTATCCGGTGCGGGCCATGACGCCTGCTGGATCAACCGCGTCGCGCCGACCTCGATGGTGATGTGCCCCTGTGTCGATGGCCTCAGCCACAATGAGGATGAGGACATTTCACCTGAATGGGCGCGCGCCGGCGCCGATGTGCTTTTCCATGCTGTCCTTGAGACAGCTGAAATCGTTTCCTGACAAAGCGGAGAGAAACCATGGCCAGCAAAGTTATCAAGGGCGGCACAGTCGTCACCGCGGACCTGACATATGAAGCCGACGTGTTGATCGAGGGCGGTGTGATCACGGAAATCGGCCCGAACCTTTCCGGGGACGAAGTGCTCGATGCATCGGGCTGTTACGTCATGCCGGGCGGCATCGACCCGCACACCCATCTGGAAATGCCTTTCATGGGCACTTATTCGTCGGACGATTTCGAGAGCGGTACTCGCGCGGCGCTCGCCGGTGGCACGACGATGGTCGTTGATTTCTGCCTGCCGGCGCCGGAGCAGTCACTGCTTGAAGCACTGCAGGGCTGGGACAACAAATCCACCAAAGCAATGTGTGATTATTCCTTCCACATGGCGATCACCTGGTGGGGCGAGAAGGTCTTCGACGAGATGAAGACCGTGGTGCAGGACAAGGGCATCAACACCTTCAAACACTTCATGGCCTACAAGGGCGCGCTGATGGTGGATGATGACGAGATGTACGCGGCGTTCCAGCGCTGTGCCGAACTCGGAGCACTGCCGCTGGTCCATGCCGAAAACGGCGATGTGGTCGCGTCGTTGCAGCAAAAACTGCTGGCTGAGGGCAATAATGGCCCGGAGGCCCATGGCTATTCGCGCCCGCCGCAGGTGGAAGGCGAGGCCGTCAACCGCGCCATCATGATCGCCGACATGGCCGGCGTCCCGCTCTATGTCGTGCATGTCTCGTGCGAAGATGCCCATGAGGCCATCCGCCGGGCGCGCTCGCTCGGCAAGCGCGTTTACGGCGAACCGCTGATCCAGCATCTGGTGCTGGACGAAAGCGAATATGCCCATCCGGACTGGGACCATGCCGCACGCCGCGTCATGTCGCCACCGTTCCGCAGCAAGGCGCATCAGGACAATCTGTGGGCCGGCCTGGCCTCGGGATCACTGCAGGTGGTGGCAACCGATCATTGCGCCTTCACAACCGAGCAGAAACGCATGGGCGCCGGCGATTTCACCAAGATTCCCAATGGCACCGGCGGTCTTGAAGACCGGATTCCGGTGTTGTGGAGCAAAGGCGTTGCAACTGGCCGGCTGACGATGAACGAGTTTGTCGCCGCGACCTCGACCAACATTGCCAAGATCCTCAACATCTATCCGAAAAAGGGCGCGATCTTGGTCGGCGCCGATGCGGATATCGTCGTGCTGGATCCGAAGAAGGGCAAGACCATTTCCGCCGCCAGCCAGGCATCGAGCATCGATTACAATGTGTTCGAGGGTATCGAAGTGACCGGTCTGCCACGTTTCACGCTGACGCGCGGGCATGTCGCCGTCAATGACGGTGAATTCAACGGGCATATGGGTCACGGCAAGTTTGTCAGCCGCCAGCCGCACCAGCCGGTCAACAAGGCGCTGTCGACCTGGAAGGGCTTGACCTCGCCGCGCAAGGTTGAGCGCAAGGGCATCCCGGCCGGCGTCTGATGAACATGGTGGCAACGGACATGGCTGACAAAGCGACGGATGCGGGGACGGAGGGACCGGTCATATCGGCCAAGGGCCTGTCGCTGACATTCGAGACCAATGATGGCCCTGTCCATGCGCTGTCCGATATCGATCTGGATGTCATGCGCGGCGAATTCGTGTCCTTCATCGGGCCGTCGGGCTGCGGCAAGACCACCTTGCTGCGGGTCATTGCCGATCTGGAGAAGCCGACCGCCGGGTCGATCGAGGTCAACGGCATGACCGCCGAGCAGGCCCGTCTGAACCGGGCCTATGGTTATGTTTTCCAGGCTGCCGCGCTCTATCCATGGCGCACCATCGCGGCGAACGT
>JAJFHT010000088.1 GCA_021775495.1 Hyphomicrobiales bacterium
GTGCGGGCTCGGCCAGTTGCCCGGCCACCTGACGTTGCCGCCGCCGAGCTGCCATTTCAGCAGGTCACCGAAATTTCGCGGCGGAACACCTTCCGGATTGAAGAACACCCGGCCGTCGAAATGATCGCTTTTCGGGCCGTCATAGTAGCGATTGGCCGCATTCGCCTGGTTTGCCGCCATGCCGCCGCCAAGCAGTGCCGCCAGGCTTCCGCCTCCAAGCCATTTGAAAAGTCTGCGTCTGTTCATCTCAGTCCATCTAATGCGACTCCTGCAAAATGCCAGCCTGGAATGTTACCGGAAAGCCCAGTCCGATGGCCAGCGCGACAAGCATGGTGGGATTTGCCTCAAGTGCATGCATATACCGGTGAGGCGGTTGATTTGTTAATATTTGAATCATATGGAGACCGGAAACGGCTTATTAACCATGATGGGTTGGAATCAAGTGTGATCCGTCCTGGTTTGGGGATCGAAGGGACGTACGGCGCACCCACCATGCCGGGGCGCTGACGGAAGGAACAAGAATGACCACCTCCACAACCCGATTGCTGGCAATATTGCTGGTCAGTGTCGCTTTGGCCGGATGCTCGAGCTCGCGTTTTGGCACCTACAGCACCCGCTCGACGGTTGCCGAACCTCTGCCACCGGCTCCAGCCGGCACCATCACCGGCAACCAGTTGCCGCCTCCGGGCTCGACGACACCGACTGGCGATCCCTCGCAGTTCCCCAATGCGCCGCAATCATCCGGTACGCAGCGCTCGACAGAGGCCGACGCACAGATTGCGGCCAATGCGCCGGAAGTCTCGCGCGAAACGCTTGTGGGCGCATGGAAAGTCTCGACCGGCGGTGGATCCTGCCAGATGTTCATGGCGCTGACTAAATGGACCGGTGGCTTCCGTGCGGCCTCGCGCGGTTGTCCAGGCGATGCCGCCAATGTCGCGGCATGGGACGTCAAGGGCAAGCAGGTGGTGCTTTCCGATTCGGAAGGAACGACCGTCGCGCGTCTCTATTCCTCGGGCAACGAACGCTTTGACGGTCAGACCACCGGTGGACAGCCGATTTCCCTATCTCGATAACCGGTTGATCCGAAATCGGGTGCATGAGCAGGCGGGGCGCTGAGCGAAATGGCTTCATCGTCATCCCATGAGATAGCACCACGCCGTCTGGTGCGGGACAGCTATGATCATCTCGTGGAAGGAGACGACCTTCAACACGACGTTGCGCAGGAGACCGTCGCAGACGAGCTGGATCGGCTGATTGCGCATATCTCGGCAAGGCGGCTGGAGTCCAAGTCGAGCGCGCTTGGATGGCTTTTTGCCCGGCGCAGTGCGGCGCGTGAACCGATCAAAGGACTATACATTCACGGCGCGGTCGGTCGCGGCAAGACCATGCTGATGGACCTGTTCTTCGAGCTGGTTCCGGTCCGGCGCAAACGCCGGGCACATTTCAATGATTTCATGGCCGATGTGCATGAGCGTATTCATGCCCATCGGAAGGCGCGCAAAAACGGTGAAACAAAAGACGATGATCCAATACCACCGGTTGCCGCCGAGCTGGCGCAGCAGGCGTGGGTCCTGTGTTTCGATGAATTCAGCGTTACCGACATCACCGATGCAATGATCCTGTCGCGGCTGTCTTCAGCGCTTTTCGAAAAAGGCGTGGTGCTGGTGGCGACCTCGAATGTACCGCCGGACGAACTCTATCGGGACGGACTAAACCGGCAGCTGTTCCTGCCATTTGTCGATATTCTGAAACGGCACGCAAAGGTGCTGACGCTGGATGCACGAACCGACTACAGGCTGGAAAAGCTCGATCGCATGCCGGTTTACATGTCTCCTCTGGATGCAAACTCGCATCAGCAGATGAACGAGGCCTGGGCGACCGCGATAGAGGGCATGCGCGAGACGACTGACGAACTGACCGTCAAGGGCCGCCAGGTCGAGGTGCCGCAAGCAGCCAAGGGCGCGGCGCGGTTCGGATTTGCGGACCTCTGCGCAAAACCGCTGGGCGCCCGAGACTATCTGGCCATCGCGGCACGCTACCATACGGTGTTCATCGATGACATTCCGGCAATGGATGCCAGTGTCCGCAACGAGGCCAAGCGGTTCATCCTGCTGATCGATACACTTTACGACAATCGCAACCGGATCGTCGTCAGTGCGGCCTGCCCGCCTGATGAGTTGTACGCCGGGACCAGTGGCACCGAGGCATTCGAATTCGAACGGACGGCATCACGGCTGATCGAAATGCAAAGTCAGGACTATCTCAATCTATCGAAAGCGGCGACTCCTGCGGCGGCGTGAAATCACCATCGGTATTTCCGTTGGCCGACGAACAATTTCTGCCTGCAAACCGCAAACTAAATTGACGTTTACGTAAATCCCGTTTTTCTAAACGATTGAAATCATTGATTGGACAAGAATCGGTTGAGTTTCGAGCTGTCAAAGTCTATCCCGGAATTCAGTCTTGTGGGCACCTGCCCCAGTCCGACAATGGATTTCGCACCTAATTTCCACGACATCGAAGGGGAATACTGACACCATGGCACGCAACAAAATTGCGCTTATCGGTTCCGGAATGATCGGCGGCACGCTGGCGCATTTGATCGGCTTGAAGGAGCTGGGTGATGTGGTTCTTTTCGACATTGCCGAAGGAATCCCGCAAGGCAAGGCGCTTGATATAGCCGAATCGAGCGGAGTCGACGGTTTCGACGTCGATTTCAAGGGCGCCAATGACTACAACGCCATTGAAGGCGCCGATGTCTGCATCGTAACGGCAGGCGTGCCGCGCAAACCCGGCATGAGCCGCGATGATCTGCTCGGAATCAATCTGAAAGTCATGGAACAGGTCGGAGCGGGCATTCGCAAATACGCCCCGAAAGCCTTTGTCATCTGCATCACCAATCCGCTCGATGCCATGGTCTGGGCTCTGCAGAAATTCTCGGGCCTGCCGAAAAGCCACGTGGTCGGCATGGCCGGCGTTCTGGACTCCTCCCGCTTCCAGCATTTTCTGGCGCAGGAATTCGATGTGTCGGTAGAGGATGTGACCGCGTTCGTGCTGGGCGGGCACGGCGATACGATGGTACCGCTTCCCCGCTACTCGACGGTTGCCGGCATCCCGCTGCCCGATCTGGTCAAGATGGGCTGGACATCGAAAGACCGCCTGGAAGCGATCATCCAGCGAACCCGGGATGGCGGCGCCGAAATCGTCGGACTGCTGAAATCCGGTTCGGCCTATTATGCTCCCGCTGCCTCCGCGGTCTCCATGGCGGAAGCCTATCTGAAGGACAAGAAGCGGGTCTTGCCCTGCGCGGCCCATCTGTCCGGCCAATATGGTGTGAAGGATCTTTATGTCGGCGTGCCGACAGTGATCGGCGGCAAGGGCGTCGAGCGGGTGATCGAGGTCGATCTCAACAAGGGCGAACGCAAGATGTTCGACAAATCCGTCGGATCGGTGGCGGGTCTCTGCGAGGCCTGTGTCGCGATCGCACCGAACCTGAACAACTAGCGGCGGGGCAGACAGAATGAACATTCATGAGTACCAGGCCAAAGCACTGCTGAAGGGTTTTGGCGCACCGGTCGCTGTCGGCGTGCCGATCCTCACGAAAGACGATGTGGAGGGCGCGATCGCGGCGCTTCCCGGACCGCTTTACGTGGTCAAGAGCCAGATTCATGCCGGCGGCCGCGGCAAGGGCAAGTTCAAGGAACTTGGTTCAGATGCGAAAGGCGGGGTTCGCCTGGCCTTTTCCGCCGACGAAGTGCGTGCGCATGTGGCCGAGATGCTTGGTAACACGCTTGTCACCAAGCAGACCGGACCGGCGGGAAAACAGGTCAACCGGCTTTACCTGGAAGACGGCGCAGATATTGATCGCGAGCTCTACCTGTCGATCCTTGTCGACCGCGAATCCAGCCAGGTTTCCTTTGTCGTCTCGACCGAAGGCGGAATGGATATCGAGGCTGTAGCGGAAGAAACCCCGGACAAGATTCACACGATCGGCATTGATCCGCAGGCTGGGTGCAGCGAAGCCGACGCGAATGCATTGTGTGCGGCACTGAAGCTTGATGGCGCGGCGGCTGCCGACGGGTTGAAGCTGTTCCCGCTGCTCTACAACACCTTCGTGGAAAAGGACATGAGCCTGCTCGAGGTCAATCCGCTGATCGTCATGAAGGACGGTCATCTGCGGGTTCTCGACGCCAAGATGTCCTTCGACGGCAATGCGCTGTTCCGGCACGACGATGTCATGACTCTTCGTGACGAGACCGAAGAGGATGCCAAGGAAATCGAAGCGTCCAAATATGACCTTGCCTATGTCGCGCTCGAGGGCGACATCGGCTGCATGGTCAATGGCGCGGGTCTTGCCATGGCGACGATGGACATCATCAAGCTCTATGGGGCGGAACCGGCGAATTTTCTCGATGTCGGTGGAGGGGCGACGACTGAAAAGGTCACGGCGGCGTTCAAGATCATCACCGCCGATCCCAATGTGAAGGGCATTCTGGTCAATATTTTCGGCGGCATCATGCGCTGCGACGTCATTGCCGAAGGCGTGGTGACCGCGGTCAAGGATGTCGGGCTGCAGGTGCCGCTGGTGGTGCGACTTGAAGGCACCAATGTGGAGAAGGGCAAGAAGATCATCAATGAAAGCGGCCTCAACGTTATCGCTGCCGACGATCTGGATGATGCGGCGCAGAAGATCGTCAAAGCAGTGAAGGGGGGCTGATCAATGTCCATTCTGATTGACAAGGATACCAAGGTCCTGGTGCAGGGCCTGACCGGCAAGACCGGAACCTTCCATACCGAGCAGGCGCTTGCCTATCACGGCACACAGATGATTGGCGGCATTCATCCCAAGAAGGGCGGCACGACCTGGCAGGGCAATGTCGATGGCGGCACGAGGGAATTGCCGATCTTCGCGACGGTCGCCGAAGGCAAGGAAAAGACCGGAGCGAACGCATCGGTCATCTATGTTCCGCCGGCAGGAGCCGCGGCCGCCATCATCGAGGCGATCGAAGCGGAGATCGAACTGATCGTCTGTATAACGGAAGGTATTCCGGTGATGGACATGGTTGCCGTCAAGGCGCGGCTTGCAAAATCCTCCTCGCGGCTGATCGGGCCGAACTGCCCTGGTGTGCTGACCCCCGACGCCTGCAAGATCGGCATCATGCCGGGCAATATATTCAAGAAGGGTTCGGTCGGCGTGGTTTCGCGCTCCGGGACGCTCACCTATGAAGCGGTGTTCCAGACGACAAACGAGAATCTTGGGCAGACGACAGCTGTCGGCATTGGCGGTGACCCGGTCAAGGGCACCGAATTCATCGACGTGCTTGAAATGTTTCTTGCCGACGATGAGACAAAATCCATCGTGATGATCGGCGAAATCGGCGGCTCAGCGGAAGAAGACGCCGCGCAGTTCATCGCCGATGAAGCCAAAAATGGCCGCTCCAAACCAATGGTCGGTTTTATCGCCGGCCGGACCGCGCCTCCGGGACGCACCATGGGCCACGCCGGTGCCGTGATCTCCGGCGGCAAGGGCGGCGCGGAAGACAAGATTGCGGCTATGGAGGCGGCAGGAATCAGGGTCTCGCCGTCACCGGCGCAGCTCGGCAAGACGCTGGTAGAGATATTAAAGGGCTGATGTGGATACGTGACAGGCGGCATCAGCCTCCGTCACGACCGTACTGGCAGAACAACAAGCGGTGTGGACCGCGCGAACCAGGGAGACAGGGTGACAGGCTCTGGAAACGCAGATGGCACGGCAAAATCAGGCCAATGAAGGCTTTTCCCTAACTTCGTTCCTTTATGGCGGAAATGCCGCCTATATCGAAGAACTGCATGCCCGCTACGAGGATGATCCGACCTCGGTCGATGCGGAATGGCGGTCTTTCTTTTCCGAACTCGACGACAATTCGGCCGACGTGAAAAAGAGCGCCGAAGGCGCATCCTGGAAAAAACCCAACTGGCCGATCGCGGCGAATGGCGAACTGGTCTCCGCTTTGGACGGCGACTGGGCAGAAGTCGAAAAACACGTCGAAAACAAGGTCAAGGAAAAGGCGGCGAAAGCCGGTGTTGCGCTGTCCGAAGCCGACAGCATGCAGACAACGCGCGATTCGGTGCGCGCCCTGATGATGACCCGTGCCTATCGCATTCGTGGACATCTGCACGCCAATCTCGATCCGCTCGGTCTGGCGGTGCGTCAGGAAGACTACAACGAACTGTCTCCGGAAAATTACGGATTCACCGAGGCGGACTACGACCGGAAGATTTTTCTGGACAATGTGCTCGGACTGGAATTTGCGACGATTCCGGAAATGCTGGAAATCCTGAAACGGACCTATTGTTCGACGCTTGGCGTCGAATTCATGCACATCTCCAATCCCGACGAGAAAGCCTGGCTCCAGCAGCGCATCGAAGGCCCGCAAAAAGGCATTGAATTTACCCCGAACGGCAAGAAAGCAATTCTGCAGAAGCTGATCGAGACAGAGGGGTTCGAGCAGTTTATCGACGTCAAATACAAGGGCACAAAACGGTTCGGACTGGATGGCGGCGAGTCGCTCATTCCGGCGCTCGAGCAGATCATCAAGCGCGGTGGCGCCTTGGGCATGACCGACGTTGTCTTCGGCATGGCGCATCGCGGCCGGCTGAACGTCTTGTCCCAGGTGATGGCAAAACCGCACCGGGCGATTTTTCATGAATTCAAGGGCGGTTCGTTCGCGCCCGAGGACGTTGAAGGCTCCGGTGATGTCAAATACCATCTCGGCGCGTCCTCGGATCGCGAGTTCGACGGCAACAAGGTCCACCTGTCACTGACGGCAAACCCCTCGCATCTCGAAATCGTCAATCCGGTTGTGATGGGCAAGGTGCGGGCGAAACAGGATCAGATATTCGGCCGCACGCGGGAAGAAATCGTGCCGCTGAGCGAGCGCTCCAAAGTGCTGCCGTTGCTGCTGCACGGCGATGCGGCATTCGCTGGCCAGGGTGTCGTGGCCGAGATCATGGGATTGTCCGGCCTGCGCGGACACCGGGTCGCCGGAACGGTCCATTTCATCATCAACAACCAGATCGGCTTTACCACCAATCCGCGCTTTTCGCGGTCGTCGCCCTATCCGTCGGATATGGCCAAGATGATCGAAGCGCCAATCTTTCATGTGAATGGCGATGATCCGGAAGCAGTGGTCTACGCCGCCAAGGTGGCAATCGAATTCCGCATGAAATTCCACAAGCCGGTCGTCGTCGACATGTTCTGCTACCGGCGGTTCGGGCACAATGAGGGCGACGAGCCGGCTTTCACCCAGCCGATCATGTACAAGAAGATCAAAACCCATAAGACCACGGGGCAGCTCTATGCCGCGAAGCTGATCGGCGAAGGCCTGATGAGCGAGTCCGATTTTGAAAAAATGAAATCCGACTGGCGGGCAAATCTCGAGGCCGAATTCGAGGCCGGAGAGTCCTACAAGCCCAACAAGGCTGACTGGCTCGATGGCGCTTGGTCCGGTTTGCAGAAGGCCGACAAGACCGATGAGCCGCGCCGCGGCAAGACGGCCGTACCGGTAAAGGCGCTGAAGGAAATTGGCGCCAAGCTGACCCAGGTTCCGGACGATTTCAAGATTCACCGCACCGCGCAGCGGTTTCTCGACAATCGCAAGAAAATGCTTGAATCGGGCGAGGGTTTCGACTGGTCGACAGCGGAGGCATTGGCGTTCGGATCGATTCTGCTCGACGGCAATCCGGTCCGGCTTTCCGGCCAGGATTCAGAACGCGGTACATTCTCGCAGCGCCACTCGGTGCTGTATGATCAGGAAAATGAGGGGCGTTTCATCCCACTCAACAATCTTGGCACCGCGCAATCGCATTACGAAGTCATCAATTCGATGCTGTCTGAAGAAGCGGTGCTCGGATTTGAGTACGGGTTCTCGTTGGCCGAACCGAACGCGCTGACCCTTTGGGAAGCGCAGTTCGGCGATTTTGCCAATGGCGCGCAGGTCATATTCGATCAGTTCCTGTCGTCCGGCGAGCGCAAATGGCTGCGGATGTCCGGTCTGGTCTGCCTGTTGCCGCACGGGTTTGAAGGTCAGGGGCCGGAACACTCATCGGCGCGGCTGGAACGGTTTCTGCAGCTTTGCGCCGAAGACAATATGCAGGTCGCCTACTGTTCAACGCCGGCGAACTATTTTCATATCCTGCGCCGGCAGCTGAAACGCGAGTTCCGCAAACCGCTTATCCTGATGACGCCGAAATCATTGCTTCGCCACAAGCGATGCGTGTCGACATTGGCCGAGATGTCGGGCGAGAGCTCGTTCCACCGGCTGCTGTGGGATGATGCGGAATATCTGAAAGACGAGAAGATCAAGCTGGTCAAGGATTCCAAGATCCGGCGCGTCGTCATGTGCACCGGCAAGGTCTATTACGATCTTTACGAGGAACGCGAAAGCCGCGGCGTCGACGATGTCTATCTGCTGCGCCTGGAACAGCTCTATCCGTTCCCGGCCAAGGCGCTGATTACCGAATTGTCGCGGTTCAAGAATGCCGAAATGGTGTGGTGTCAGGAAGAGCCCAAGAATATGGGATCATGGTCGTTCATCGATCCCTATCTGGAGTGGGTGCTGGCCCATATCGACGCGAAACATCAGCGTGTGCGTTACACAGGCCGGCCGGCGGCGGCCTCTCCGGCGACGGGATTGATGTCGACACATCTGGCGCAGTTGGCGGCCTTCGTTGAAGACGCGCTGGGTGACTGACATCACAGATATTACTGTCAACAATTGAGAAAACAGAAATCACAACGGCAGCGGGCATAAAGAGATGGCGACCGAAATCCGAGTACCGACCCTGGGCGAATCCGTGTCGGAGGCGACTATAGGCCAATGGTTCAAAAAAACCGGCGACGCGATATCCGCCGATGAACCTGTGGTGGAGCTGGAAACCGACAAGGTGACATTGGAAGTTCCAGCGCCTGCCGGCGGCACTTTGGGAGAGATCCTTGTCAAGGAAGGCGATACGGTCGAGGTCGGCGCCCTGCTAGGAACGATCGAAGAGGGTGCCGGTGCCCCGGCAGCCGCGCCGGAAGAAAAACCGGATGCCGAACCGGCGGCAGCCGCGCCGGAGAAGAAACCGGAACCAGCGTCCTCGGGCACCGCACCGTCGCCTTCGGCGGCGAAGATGATGGCGGAAAACAATGTTTCCTCCGACCAGATCGAGGGATCGGGCAAACACGGCCAGATTCTCAAGGGCGATGTCATTGCCGCCATGGCCAAGGACACCAGCGCCCCGGCCGCCGCTGCGCGTCCGGCATCGGCACAGGACGATGAAGTGCGCGAAGAGCGGGTGCGGATGACCAAACTGCGCCAGACCATTGCTCGGCGGCTGAAGGATGCCCAGGATACGGCGGCCATGCTGACCACGTTCAACGAGGTCGACATGGGTCCGGTGATGGATCTGCGCAAGCGTTACAAGGACCTGTTTGAAAAGAAACACGGTGTGAAGCTCGGCTTCATGGGCATCTTCACCAAGGCTGTCTGCCACGCATTGGCGGAGATACCGGCGGTCAATGCGGAGATCGACGGCACCGACATCGTCTACAAGAATTTCTGTCATATCGGTGTAGCCGTCGGAACGCCCAAGGGGCTGGTCGTTCCTGTGGTGCGCGACGCCGACCAGATGAGCGTGGCCCAGGTCGAACAGGAAATCGGACGGCTCGGGCTGGCAGCGCGTGACGGCAAACTATCGATGGCCGACATGCAGGGCGGCACCTTCACCATTTCCAATGGCGGGGTGTACGGATCACTGATGTCGACGCCGATCCTCAATGCGCCGCAATCGGGCATTCTCGGTATGCACAAGATCCAGGAGCGGCCGATGGCAATCGGCGGCGAGGTCAAGATTCGGCCGATGATGTATCTGGCGCTGTCCTATGATCACCGCATTGTCGATGGCAAGGAAGCCGTTACATTCCTGGTCCGGGTCAAGGAAAGCCTGGAAGACCCGGAGCGCCTGGTACTTGATCTTTGATTGCTGCCGGCATGCTGCAATCAGCAGGAAAGATAATGTCGGTCGGCGGGCTGCTGCTGACCGGGATGATCCTACCGGGTTTTGCATGCCAGCAGGCTCAAGCCGGTTACAGTGATGCGGCGCACAGCCTGTCGTTGCAGTTCCATCCGATCGAGGGAGCCAATGTGGTCACCAGCAATGAGTTTCGAATTGTCACCGGCAATCCGGACGTCGTGCTGGAAGGGATCGTCATCTGGGACAATGAAGGCGCGCGACCGGATGCGGTTGTGATGCACAATTGTCCGGAAGGCGATGTTACCGGCGTTGAACTTGAAAACTGCACGATCTGGCAGAACGTGATCTACGCGGTGGCGAGTGACGGATCGGTGAGCCTGCTGCCGGGCGAGACGGAACAGGCGGCCAAAACTCTGTTGCTGCCTGACTTCGGACGCGCCTTGCGGTATTCTTCCCTCTTTGACGAAGATTCCGAAGTTTCGATTCCCTCGGATGTGTTTGCCCTGGCGGGTTGCCAGGAATAGCCGGTGATGTGAGGACGATCCGGTAAGAGAATTCCAAAAGCAAAGGAAACAGATATGGCTGACGCTTATGATGTCGTGGTTATCGGCACGGGACCGGGGGGTTATGTCTGTGCCATCAAGGCGGCGCAACTTGGTCTGAAGACAGCGGTTGTGGAGAAGAACGAGCGGGTAGGCGGAACCTGCCTGAATATTGGCTGCATCCCGTCAAAAGCGCTGCTGCATGCATCCGAGGTCTTTCACGAGGCCGGACATTCCTTCGATGCGCTGGGCGTCGAAGTGGCCAAACCGAAACTCAATCTGAAAAAGATGATGGCGCACAAGGATGCCGTCGTCGATGCCAATGTGAGCGGCATCGATTTTCTGTTCAAGAAAAACAAGATCGACATCTTCAAGGGCATCGGACGGGTGCTTGGAGAAGGCAAGCTTTCCGTCACCGACGCCGACGGCAAGACGCAGGAGATCGAAAGCAGTAACATCGTCATCGCCAGCGGCTCCGACGTTGCCGGTATCCCC
>JAJFHT010000089.1 GCA_021775495.1 Hyphomicrobiales bacterium
GCTGCAGTCATGACGATGAAATTGTCGGTGAGGGCTACCGCGGAAAGAACCGTATCGAACGAGAAAACAAGGTTCATTGCGACTATCCAGAACAGCGCCTTTCGGATTGAGGTAACTGTCCGCATCTGCTCGCTGTGTTCCAGGTCGTCAACACCCAGCATGTGATAGATTTCCTTTATGGCGGTGTAGATCAGAAACACACCGCCGAGCAGAACAATGATTGCATGTCCCGATACCGCACCCTTGATGAACGGGATGGTGATATTCAGGAACGGCTCCTGAAACAGGTCGATGAGCTGCAGGACGACAAACAGCAGGACAATACGCAACACGATCGCCAGGATAATACCCATCCGCCGCACCCAGGCTTCGCGCTCCGGCGCGACCCGTTTGGCTTCCAGTGAAATGTAAAGCAAATTGTCGAAACCGAGCACCGTCTCCAACATGGTCAGGACGAGAAAGGTTGTCAGATTCTGAACAGTGAAGAGTTCGGCAAGCATGATGCGGCTCCGTTTTGAGTGGAGCCTGACTAGCAGAACTTCATGGCCGATGTCATCGCTGATCGGGGGAAAATTCGGGATACTTCAATGGTGTGTGGCTCGACCGCTCCGTTGACACCGGCTTTCCAGCCGCACTACCCTTTTACTGAATGGACCGCGGAGTGAACGGTGCACATGCAGACTTGGTCTTCCGTCAGCGCACAAAGCGACGCTCCGTTTGGCAACTGGGCCGATAACCTTGCAAGTGCCTTTGTCCGGCTTGAGCCTTCGAAGATCTGCTCGGATCCTTTCAAGGGTCGGATTGGTCAAGCCGTTGCCGGAGATATCCAGATATCCAGAGTCGATGCGACCGCACATCGTGTCAGCAGGCTGCGCGAGCATATTCGCCCGGCATCACGGGATACCTGTTTCCTGAATCTTCAGATTGCCGGACCGGGATTGACCAGACAGCGCAATCAGGAACGCGTTGCAAGACCGGGCGATGTCGTCCTGGTCGACACCACCGAACCGTTCCAGATTGAACATAGTGACCGGTTTTCACTCTTTTCGATTGCCGTTTCTCGCCGGCTGGTCCCTGATGCCGTGTTTGAAAGCCGGCTGATTTCCCTTTCAGCAAGCGCACTTGGCCGTGAAATCAGCCAGGTGCTGCTCGGCCATGCGCAGCTGCTGCTGGACGCGCACCGGGCCGGATTGGCCGCACCGGCAACACTTGGCCAGCATATGCTTGAGCTCATCTCCTTTGCACAGGATTCGGTTTCCGGCGAGCGGGACTCTGAGTTGACGCAATCCACCCAACTGGACCTGATCCGCGGTCATATGAGCCGGAACTTCCGGGATGAGGATCTGAGTGCACGTGCAATCGCCCGGGCAGTCGGTCTTTCGCCGCGCTATGTGCACAGGCTTTTCGAGACCACCGGCAAAACCGTTTCCGAGCATATCAACCAGCTACGCCTTGAGGCCTGCGCGATCAATCTGCGCGGGTCGGCGGACAAAATCGAAACCATTGCGGCAATTGCCTATCGAAACGGTTTTCGCGACATTTCCTACTTCAACCGGCGCTTCAGGCGGGCATTTGGTGAAACGCCGACGGATTATCGCCGGCGTCATGCGTTTGCTGAATCCGGCAAGGGTGCATCATAGTCCAACGATTGTGTTCCCTCCGGTCCAAGACCGGAGACGGTGCACGGCTTACTCTTCCTGATCATTTCAGATCCGGCCCGGCCGCTGAAAGATTGAGAGGAGACCATAAAATGACCGGAATCACGACACGGCTGACTAAGAAATATGGCACCAGGCACGCCTTCGCCTCGGCGGGCATGGCCTTTGCAGGTGAAATGCCCGAACTCGCCGCCGCAGTCTGCGGTGCAGGCGGAATCGGGGCGATCGGTGTCGGGTTCACGCCGGGTGAGGTGCTGCGAAACCGGATCGGGACATTGCGATCGTTGACCTCGGCTCCGTTCAACATCAACTTCATCACCTGCTTTGGCAATGACGAACAGGTCGCAGTATGTGCCGAAGAAAAGGCACCCATTGTGTCGTTTCACTGGGGGCATCCCCCGGAACAGCAGATCAAGCAGCTGAAAGATGCCGGCTGTTCGCTATGGGAGCAGGTGGGCAGCGTTGAAGACGGTGTTCGTGCAGCCGGTGACGGGATAGACGTGGTCGTTGCGCAGGGCTGGGAAGCAGGTGGCCACAATTATGGTGGTTTGGGTACCATGGCACTGGTTCCTGCCATGCTGGATGCTGTCGGTGACACGGCGCTGGTTCTGGCCTCCGGTGGAATTGCAGATGCCCGCGGTGTTGCCGCCGCACTGGCTTTGGGCGCCGATGGGGTCTGGGTGGGAACCCGCCTGGTTGCTTCAAAGGAGGCTTATGTTCACCCGGAACATCACAGGCGGCTCTTGGCAGCGAAAGGCAAGGACACAGTTCGGTCGGCTGTTTTCGGACCGGAAATGCCGGATTTCAATCCGATGCGTCTGTTGCGGTGCGGAGTCGTCGATAACTACACCGACCGACTGCAGGATGTGCCCAAACAACGTGACGATCTGCCGATTGTTGGGGAAACGATGTTTCTGGGGCACCCGCACACCAAACGAAAATTCGATGTACTGCTGCCCACACCGGAAACGACCGGGGACTGGGAGGAAATGGCGTGGTTGTCAGGTCAGGGGGTTGGTCTGATCAAGGATATCAAGCCCGCAGCGGAAATCATTGCTGAGATGATGGACGGGGCAGCGGATGTCCTGCGCAACAAGGCGGGGGACATCGGAGATTAGACGAGAAATGTTTGTCTTACCTGCGGTGGTCAAATTCCCGAAGGTGTGATCTTTGGCGTCCCCTGTCTTATTGAAATGCAGATGGATTTGATGATGGATGGCAAGATAGCAGATCTTTTTCATTTTCCGGTAAAGGGTCTCAGCGGGCAACCGTTGAAAATGGTTTCGCTCAGGCAGGGGGAGGGGTTCCCCTGTGACCGTGTGTTCGGACTCGCCCGTGCCGATAGCGGATTCGATCCGGATGCCCCGCGTCCATTGCCGAAGAACCGCTTTCTGATGTTGATGAAAGACGAGCAACTGGCGGGCCTGAACACTTATCTTGATCCCGAGACATTGAGGCTGACTGTTCGTGCAGACGGCAAACTGCTGCTCGACTGCGACATTTCCACTGAGGCAGGTGCCGAGAACACGGCGGCGTTTTTCTCGGGGATGTTCGGTTTTGGCGACGGCGAGCGTCCATTTCTTGCCCATGCGGCCCCGCATCGCTTCACGGATGTTTCGGTGGTGTCGCAGGAACTGATGAATGCCGTGTCGCTGATAAACCTGGCATCGGTGACGGAGCTTGAAAGTCGCATCGGCAGGCAGGTCGATCCCATGCGCTTTCGCGGCAACATCTATTTTGACGGCTGGCCGGCTTTCAGCGAACTCGACCTGGTGGATCAGGAGATCGAGATCGGAAAGGCGCGATTGAAAATACTCAAGCGCACACGGCGCTGCCCGGCAACCGAGGTCAATCCGGCGACGGCCGAACGCGATATTGCCGTTCCGCAATTGCTGCAGGACCATTATGGCCATGCGGATATGGGTGTTTACGCGGTGGTCGTGTCACCGGGTGATATTCGACCAGGCGATACCATAAGGATGTGATCGGAACGGCGCATCGAACATTGTGGCTTCGTCAGGATGGCGTGAGTATCCGGTTCGCCCAGGCGGAAAAATCTTCCATGATGCCATCGCGGTTGATCTCGTTCAGGCTTTCGTGCCTTGTGTCCTCATAAATCCGGCCGGTGACATCGGCAAAGCCGAGGCGGCGCATGCGTTTTGCCAGGTCGGTTACCGCACGGCCATTGTCGGTAGCCGGGTCCTGGCCGCCGCCGACCAGGTGAAACGGGATCGAGCGCGCATCAACCGTGTAATTACGATCGTTGGCACCATAGAAAATCATATCGAACACGCTCTCCCACATTCCCACCGAGGCATCCCAACCGCATAACGGATCGTTGACGTATTTTTCGACTTCCGCCGGATCCCGCGAGAGCCAGTCGAACATCGTCCTGCCGTTCTTGACCTTCTTTGCCCAGTCCCGGAACGTCAATCTGGGCAGGATGTTGGAGATGGCGTCGGAACCAAGGCGCATGCGTTCATAGGCCAGAAACGCCTGGGCGATGCGGCCCAGAAAACCGGCTGAAAAATTGGCGTTCCAGACAGCCGCGGCACGGATGTTTTGCGGGTGTCGCAGGGCATGGTTCAGCGTGATCAGACCGCCCATCGAATGCCCGAACATGATGAGCGGAAGGCTTGAGTGAATTTTCTGCGCCTGCTCTTGAACCGCCGCTACATCCTGTAGAACCTGTTCGACGCCGTTCTTCGCGCTGAAAACGCCGGATGGAGCGTCGGCAGCGCGGGTATAACCATGGCCTCGATGGTCATGGGCGTAGACATGGAAACCCCGCTTGGCGAGGAATGCGGCAAAGCGCGCATAGCGGGCGGCATGTTCGGCCAGACCGTGATTGATCTGGATGATTCCGCGTTCATGGTTGCTTGCTGCTGGCTGGTAGTACAGGTTGAGATCCGCGCCCGACGGGCTTTTGAGGGCCGTTTGCGTGGCGAAAGTGTCGGCCATATTGTTTTCCTTTTGACTGCAGGAAAAACCGACATCAGATCGAAGTCAATGCAAGCGTTTTTTCACCGGCTGTTTTGCCGTCAGAACCGTGCGTCTTTTGGCGGCCGGCCGTGCTCCCCTAACGGGTCTACCAGTTGCCTCGCGCAAATCAGCCTTTGCCCTTGCTTCCCTTTTTCGCGCAACACGGGTGATTGCTGTTGGCTTTCAGCGCGCAATCGATTCGGTCTGCACCACATTCGGCAAAGGCCGGCGGAGCGGCCGCGGGCAATGCGGCCGCAAGCCCACCGGTCACCAGCATCATGGTAAGGATTCTTTTCGATTTCGGATGCATCGTCGTCTCCTGATAACTTTGCTTTGGTTGCTCCACCGTATCCGAAAAGCCGGACCGGTGTGGTCACAGCAGCTTTGCAACAATTCACTCTTTTGCGAGTGTTCGTTGATACCCCGACACGCGAAACCGAGCCTTGTTCAACAGCCGCCGGAAACATTCTTTTTCGCAGCGCATTGCCCCGGTTGCGGCTTTCGCCTACATAGCGCGCGAATTCACCTCATCGAACGTTAAGGATAATCGCGCGCAATGGCACGCCAGTTCATCTATCACATGGCCGGCCTTTCCAAGGCTTACGGAGCCAAAAAGGTTCTCGATAACGTTCATCTGTCTTTCTACCCGGATGCCAAGATAGGCATCCTTGGTCCAAACGGCGCCGGTAAATCGACAGTGCTGCGCATCATGGCTGGTTTGGACAGCGAATTTAACGGCGAAGCATGGCTGGCCGACGGCGCGACTTGTGGATACCTGTCGCAGGAGCCGGTTTTGGACGATTCCAAGACGGCGCTTGAGAATGTGATGGACGGCGTGTCCAAGAGCCAGGCCGTGCTTGATCGCTACAATGAATTGATGATGAACTATTCCGACGAAACGGCAGATGAAGCCGCCGTTTTGCAGGACGAGATCGACGCAAAGAACCTGTGGGATCTGGATTCGCAGGTGGAAATGGCGATGGAAGCGCTGCGCTGTCCGCCTGGCGATGCCGATGTGTCCAAATTGTCCGGTGGTGAGCGGCGACGTGTGGCCCTTTGCCGATTGCTGTTGTCGCAGCCGGATCTGCTGTTGCTGGATGAGCCGACAAACCACCTCGATGCCGAAACCGTCGCCTGGCTGGAAAAGCACTTGCGGGAATATCCCGGCGCCGTGCTGATCATCACCCATGACCGGTACTTCCTCGACAATGTTACCGGCTGGATACTGGAACTCGATCGCGGACGCGGCATTCCCTATGAGGGCAATTACACCGCCTATCTGGAAGCCAAGTCAAAGCGTATGGCGCAGGAAGGCCGCGAAGAAGCCTCTCGGCAGAAGGCGTTGGAGCGGGAGCGGGAGTGGATTTCAGCCAGCCCGAAGGCCCGCCAGGCCAAATCGAAGGCGCGCTTCAGGGCATATGACGAACTGGTCAAGGCCGCCAATGACCGGCGCCCCGGCGACGCACAGATTGTCATTCCCGCCGGAGAACGGCTTGGTCAGCTTGTTATTGACGTTGATGGCGTCTCGAAGGGATACGGCGAAAAACTTCTGATCGACGATCTGTCGTTCAAACTGCCACCCGGTGGGATTGTCGGCGTGATCGGTGCCAACGGCGCCGGCAAGACGACGCTGTTTCGCATGATCACCGGACAGGAGCAGCCCGACAGCGGCGAAATCCGGATCGGCGATACGGTGGATCTGGGTTATGTCGACCAGAGCCGGGACGCACTCGGCGCCGACAAATCGGTCTGGGAAGAGATTTCCGGCGGTAATGACATTATCAAGCTTGGCCGGCACGAAGTGAACAGCCGGGCATATTGTTCTTCGTTCAATTTCAAGGGTGGGGATCAGCAGCAGAAAGTCGGCACGCTGTCGGGCGGTCAGCGCAACCGGGTGCATCTGGCAAAGATGCTGAAAAATGGCGGCAATGTCATGCTGCTCGATGAGCCGACCAACGATCTCGACACCGAAACGCTGGCGGCGCTGGAAGATGCGCTGGAAAATTTCGCCGGCTGCGCCGTGATCATTTCGCATGACCGAATGTTTCTCGACCGGCTTGCCACACATATTCTTGCGTTTGAAGGCGATAGCCACGTCGAATGGTTCGAAGGCAATTTCGAGGACTATGAAGCCGACAAAATCCGTCGCCTCGGTCCCGACAGCGTCAATCCGAAACGTGTCACGTACAAACGGCTGACCAGGTAGCGTTCTGACTCTGGCGGCTATTCGATCCGGCAGCAGAATGGGAAAAACGGTCCACTCAGCCCTGGGGCGGCGCTCGGCGAGAATGTGAAATCGTGAACCGCATCGCTCTCGTCCCGGCAGCCTCCGGGGGTGTAGGCGATCGTCCCTTCAACGCCGGTACTGGTGCTGATCGTCCATGGGTTTTCGGTGAGAAATGTGACGCTTCCCGGTGTAGTGGTGATTTCATCGCCGGAAAACGCGTCGATGAAGTTGGACGTCGTTTCGTTTCCGGAGCAAAGCAATTCCACTGCCCAATTTGGCTCGAAACCGGGACAGATGATTTTCTGGCCCGGTGCAATCAGTCCGTTGCAGGACAAATCGGCGGCATGGGCGGTGTTGGCAACCAGAAGGGCAGCGCAGACGGTCATTGGAATTTTGGCAAACCGACGGGACATGGTCCATCTCTCCATCAAGAGTTGTTGCCCGCCCTCAAGATCCAGACTAAGGCAGCAAGCGGTTACGGTAAAGCCGGTTGACCCGCACATTGAAAATATGGTTTCGACCCGGTCGCAGCGGCAACTGGACACCAGATGCAGCTTTGAAATTCACTCTATTTCAGGCAAAGCTCTTCCATTACGGTGAGGATCACGTAAACCGCGTGCGGGAAACCGACAGATACGGCTTAATTTGTTTCTCGGGATCACTTCGATCCGCAAGTGCGTTTGAAAGGCAATCAGCAATATGAAGCGTGCCATTATCAGCGGTACCGGAATTGAGATTCCGGCTGACGCTATTTCGAACGAAGAGCTCGTTGAAAGCTACAACGCATATGTGGAAACTGAAAACCCAAAACGCGCGGCACGTGGTGAACCGCCGCTGCAGCAATCCAACAAGGAATTCATTGTCGCGGCGTCCGGTATCAGTTCACGCCACGTGATCACTCGCGATGGGATTCTGGACGCCGATCGAATGGCGCCGCGGATGACATCGCGCGGCGACGACGAGCTTTCGATTGAAGCCGAATTCGGGGTCGTCTCGGCACGCCGCGCCCTCGATGATGCCGGCCTGCAGCCTTCTGATATCGACCTGGTCATCTGTTCGGCATCGCATCACCAGCGGCCTTACCCAGCTATTGCGATCGAGATTCAGAAAGAACTGGGAATCGAAGGGGCGGCGGCATTCGACATGGGGCTCGGCTGCTCTTCCGCCGCTGCAGGCCTGCATGTGGCCGTCGGGCTCGTCAGCAGCGGTATGCAAAAGCGGGTTCTGGTCGTCAGCCCGGAAATCCTTTCCGGGCATCTCAATTATCGGGACCGGCAGACTCATTTCATCTTCGGCGACGCATCGGTGTCCTTTGTCGTCGAAGCAATCGAGGAGGGCGAAACAAGGCCAGGCCGGTTTGAAATTCTCGACAGCCGCACCTGGACCGAAATGTCGAGCAATATCCGGACGAATTTCGGATTCCTCAACCGGGCCGAGTCGGATGATACGTCACGGGTGCTGATGGAAGACAAGCTGGTGATGCAGTCGGGCAACAAGGTGTTCAAGGACGTCACCCTAGCCGCGCACAAGTTCATCGTGTCTTTTCTTGAGGACAATGGTCTCACTCCGGCTGACGTACGGCGCTACTGGCTGCACCAGGCAAATTCGCGCATGAATGCGCTGATCATGAAATATGTGCTCGGCCATGAAGCCGATGGGGATCGCGCTCCGATCGTTCTCGACCAGCTCGGCAACACGGCGGCTGCCGGAACGATTATCGCTTTCCACGAACACAATGAGGACATGAAGCCCGGAGAATACGGTCTTCTATGCGCCTTTGGTGCCGGTTACTCGATCGGTGCCTCGCTGATCCGGAAAATGTGATTTTATACCAATGGCCTCCGACCTCTTTGGGCGCGATGATGCCGGCCCGAGCATTACCCCAGCCGGCAAACTGACAGCTGCGGTAGATGGCCTTTACCGTGCTGCCGGCGATGATTTTCGCAGTCGCAGCGTCGAGCAACTGGATCTGACCTTTGAGGGAATCAAGGGCGATTTCCATCGGGGCTTCACCCGCAGATCCGGTGGCCGTGAGCCATGGTATCCACGCGGCACCGAGATGCGCAATGAGCGACAATTGTCCATCGTGGCGCCGGATGAACTGCGGGACATTGCAAGTGCCATGGGCATTGCCGAGGTCAGGCCGGAATGGATCGGCGCCAATCTGATGCTGTCTGGCGTTCACCGACTTTCCATGTTGCCGCCCGGAACATTGCTGTTTTTCAAAGGCGGGGTAACCCTGAAGGTTGACGGGCAGAACCGGCCTTGCCGGGTGGCCGGCGGTTCGGTCGCCCAAAATGCCGGCATGGACGACTGCGATGCCGCCGCAATTGTGTTTGCCAGGGTTGCGCGGCGTCTGCGTGGATTGGTGGCGTGGGTCGAGAAACCGGGTTCGATTGCGGCGGGTGAAGAGGTTTCTGTTCGCTTGCCGGAGCAGTGGATTTATCAGTCCTGATCGTTCTCGTCGTCTTCTGTGACCTCGTCGGGGTCCAGCAGCCGCGTACTTCGCCATTCGGTCAGTTTTTCATTGATGGCGTCGACGACGAAGAAACGGGCAGCCTCGCGGTCGTATCCTTCCTCAAGCAGTGTGTCGTAATCGGTATAATTGTGCCGGACATAGGCGACAGCTGCGAGCCAAACCGAAAATTGCGGGGGCAGCGGTTTCATTTTCTTTCTGCCGGCCTTTTGCCGAATGACTTCCATATCGGCGAAAGGCCCAAGCGGCAGCAGAGTCGTCAAAGCCTTGGCAATTGCCCGCTGGCGTCCGGTTACAGCCACAATGTTCGAAACCTGCTGTTCTGGATCGATTTCAGTCCTCTTTCGGGCGTGCGCCGGTGACCGCCTCGGGAAATGAATCGATCGACGAAAAATAGGGCTTCAGATCGATAATCGGCGTAGCGTCGAGAACATCGATGGCATCGATCATGATTTTGCCGGACTGTTCGTCGATGTGCTCGATCTTGACGACATGCAGGCCGATCGGATTTGGCCGCGCCGGCGACCGAATGGAAAACACACCCCGTTCCCCGCCGCGATGCTGGGGATTTTGCAGGATGACATTGCGTGGCGCCCGGTCCATCCAGGTCAGCAAAATGCCGTGGCTGGCCCCCGAGAGGCCCATCAGGCCTGGCCGATAGGGCTCGAAGAGTTCCAGCGTTGCGGCCTCTCCGCGTTCTCGCGCGGCATTCATGTTTTTTGGACAGTCCGCCCGCTGGGTCCACGCAGAGCGCACCCGCCCGATGAAGACGACATGTCCGTCATCGGCGGTTTCAGCCGGATCGAAACTCAGAGCCGTTTCGCCTTCGCGTAGTCCGAATTCAGTTGTTGCCATTGTCGCTGGGGTCCTTTGGCCGGAAACACCGGAAGATCACTTTCGTGCTCGTACTGTGTAACGCAGCCCTTATGGCTGTCCAGCGTCGTTTCAAATCCCGTTGCGACCATAAATCAGATCTTGTCCGGAAAATCCGCGGCAAACGGCTCCGGCGGCAGTTTGATGGCGTTGGTCAGGTAGGAAACAGTCCGGTAGAAACCGGCAAGCATCAGCATTTCCATCATGGCAGTGTCGGGAAAGCTAGCTGAGAGGTCGGTCCAGAGGCAGTCACTCACGGTACAATCATCGTGAAGTTCGTCGCAGAGGCGGATCAGCAGACGTTCCTCCTGTTCGATCCAGCAGCGATCATTGTGATCGCCGTGGGCAAGTGAGTGAACCTGCGCCGATGTCAGTTCCGCCCGCTTGGCAAAGAGGGCTATGTGCACCCCCCATTCATAGTCCGAACCGCAGCGGGCGAGGGTCCGATTGATCAGGATTTCGCGTTGCCTGAGTGTGAGATTACCCTTGTCGAGCAGGCCACCGGACATGAACTTGCCGAACAGCCTTTGATCATTGGCCAGGGTCGTAAAGAGGCGCAGCGGTGCGACCCCCTCGGGCATGACCGAATCCAGGGTCTGTTGAACTGCTGCAGGGAAGGGCGGCGCGGCTGGATCAATGCGTGCGGTCATGTTAGGGTCCGGTTGCTACAAAAACAATAGCGGAATTAACATCACTTTGCTATGAAATCAATAGCGCCATGACTCCCGTACCCGGCAAACCGGTTCGTGGCTCGACCACCGGCAAACCTGTCATGGCCCTTCTCGATCTGCTCGGGCGACGGACCTGTCTGCGGATTCTGTGGGAATTGCGCGACGGGCCGCTGAAGTTCCGGCCGCTTCAGTCAGCGGCCGGCACGAGTCCGGGTGTTCTCAACACCAGATTGTCCGAGTTGAAGGCGGCAAGTCTGGTTGAACACGCCGATCAGGGCTATCGGCTCACCACCGAAGGCCGACTACTGATCGCTGAACTGATGCCGTTGATGGGCTGGGCCGAGCGATGGGCAGAGGGTTTTCAGAGCTCCGAGCAATCGTGAGAAGGTCAGACTAGGTATTGATTTGTTCAGAAGAATGATATAAACATATCTTTATGTCTTTTGAATTGAATCCATGCTGACGAACACCAGGTCCGATCTTTCGGCGCTGGTCGATACGTTGAAGGCGGCTGCCGAGACCAGCCGGCTGCGGATTCTTTCCCTGTTGTCCTACGGCGATCTTACCGTTTCCGACCTGACCGAAATTCTCAACCAGTCACAGCCGCGGGTTTCGCGGCACTTGAAACTGTTGATGGAAGCTGGCCTGATCGAACGGTATCAGGAAGGGTCCTGGGCTTATTTCAGGCTGTCCGACAGTGATGCCGCCACCGACTTCGTGGCCGGTGTTCTCGGCCGGCTCAATGCTGATGATCATCAGATCGAACGAGACCGCGAGCGCTTGGCAACCGTCAAACGCAGGCGGCGGGAAAAAGCGGCGGAATATTTTGCGGCCAATGCGGCAAGCTGGGATCAGATCCGGACGCTGCATGTGCCCGATGATGCCGTCGAGTCCGA
Source organism: Hyphomicrobiales bacterium (assembly GCA_021775495.1). GTDB lineage: Bacteria > Pseudomonadota > Alphaproteobacteria > Rhizobiales > Rhizobiaceae > JAJFHT01. The sequence continues at coordinate 11,784 of JAJFHT010000089.1, forward strand.
ATTGAAACGGCTGATCGGCGACCGGCCGATCCAATCCATGCTCGATCTTGGTACCGGAACGGGACGCCTGTTGGAACTGTTTGCGCCGATATACCGCCGCGGCATCGGAATAGACTTTTCACGCGATATGCTGTCGATTGCGCGGGCCAATCTTGACCGGGCACAGATTGCCCATGCACAGGTGCGGCAGGGTGACATCTATTCACCGCCCGTCGATCGCAATATGTTCGACCTCGTTACGATGCATCAGGTGCTGCATTATCTCTACAATCCGTCACAGGCCGTTCAGGAAGCTGCCCGTCTGCTTCGCCCGGGGGGACGGTTTGTCGTGGTGGACTTTGCGCCGCATAATCACGAGTTCCTGCGCGACGAACACGCCCATGCTCGTCTCGGCTTTTCCGATGTTCAGATCACGAACTGGTTCGAGGAAGCCGGGTTGGAAATGGAAGAAACGGTACAATTCGACCCGAAAGGCGATGCGGGTGACGGCCTGACGGTCAAACTCTGGCTCGGCAGGGATCAGCGCCAATTGATTGCTGACCAAACTGCGGCAGCGAGCCTACAAACGGAGACGGTGTGATGAGTGTTTTGCGGCTATCGAGGCGACCGCATATTGCGGACAATATAAGCGTGTCGTTCGAATTTTTTCCGCCCAAGAACGAGGACATGGAGAACCGGCTGTGGGACACGGTCACCCGGCTTGGCGCGCTGGAGCCCGAATTTGTCTCGGTTACATATGGCGCTGGCGGATCGACCCGTGAGCGTACCGTGCGCACGGTAAAACGCATTCTGACGGAAACCGATCTGGTCCCGGCCGCGCACCTCACCTGCATAGATGCCAGTAGGGAAGAGGTCGATGCCGTGGTGCGAGATTTCGCATCGCTTGGCGTAAAGCGTTTCGTCGCCCTTCGGGGTGATCCGGCGGAAGGAACCGGAGCCAGCTACAGGCCGCATGATGACGGATATCAGAACGCCGCGTCGCTGGTTGCCGGACTGAAAGCATTCGCGGATTTTGACATCACAGTTTCAGCCTATCCCGAAAAACACCCTGAAAGCCCGGATTTCGCCACCGATATCGATATGCTCAAGCGCAAGGTCGACAATGGTGCGACACGGGCAATTACCCAGTTCTTTTTCGACAATGACTTGTTTGAGAATTATGTAGAACGGGTGCGGCGTGCCGGAATCTATATTCCGATAATTCCCGGCGTTCTGCCGATCCACAATTTCACACAGGTTGCGAATTTTGCCGCACGCTGCGGAACACACGTTCCAGACTGGCTGGCCGAACGATTCGATGGGTTGGAGCGCGATCCGCAAACGCACGCGCTTGTTGCCGCGGCGGTTGCGGCAGAACAGGTTCTCGATCTGGTCGAACGCGGAACGCAGAACTTTCACTTCTATACGATGAACCGATCCGATCTCGCGTTTGCGATCTGCCATCTGATCGGGATTCGCGGCGGTAGCCGCGGCCTGAGCCAGGACAATCAGGCGGCCTGAGCCGACTACGTCAGGCGGATACAGAGACGGAAAAGGCCGGGCAGATATGCCCGGCCTTTTGCCATTGTTGGTTCAAATACGCGAATGTTACGGCAACACACCAATGATCAGCGCACCGATAAATCCGAATGCCACACAAATCATGAGCATGTTGAATGATCGTGTCAGTCCCATGACCTTGCCTCCTCTAGCAACTGGTCCAAGAATCTAAGTGAGTTTGGGCCACGAGCAAGGAAAATCGTTGCTGCATTGCGGTAGAGATTGGAAATATTTGCCAGGGCAGGGCCTGTAGCTACTTGATTTGTTTCTGAAAAACCGCCGATTCAGATTTTGTTAACATCGGTAAACTTTGGCGATTTCACCCGGATCGATTGTGTCCGAAAAGTGGCCCGGATCGCCGATCGGTGACTATCGCCGATGCGCAAGCTGTTTCCCGGCATTGGCTGAATTCGTTGATCCGGTGAACCAAAATGTTCCCCGCTGCGACCAACCGAATGAGAAACCCCAAACTCATCGACAGGAAAACCAGCCATGAAGAACAAAACCATCCTGGTCGTCTCAGCAGCATTGCTGGCTATCGGCAGCCCAGCCGACGCTAAGGTCAACATCGCCTGCAAAAGCGAAGTCCGGGCCATCGGGCACGAGTCACCCACTCAATCGAAGGCCAGAACGGAGGCACGATCGAAGTGGGTTGAGGTGGTCGCAGCCAAATACGGACCATCATGGTCACACCTCTCTCTGGCAAGGAACAAGAATTACACTTGCAGGGGCGGCGACAACCGCTGGGCCTGCCGGTTTGAAGCGCGCCCCTGCGGTCAGGTCAGTTATCCGACGCCGAAAGCCCATCGAAACACTCCCGCCCCTCTCAGGCCGTAGCCCGGTGCTTTGGATTTCCTGTCTAACCCCTCACACTGGAAACCACAGCAAATTTGCGACCAAATCCTGCCGGGATCGCATCAGGCGTATCAGCCGCCCGTCAATGGTGACGAACCCAAACGCGATCAGGGTCATTCCCAACATCACGGATTTTGCAGTCGTTCGCCGGGAAAGCTGGCCCAATGCGCTTGCCGGGACGATCAGCGTTGGTGGTGCCGGCCAAAGTCAACTGGTTCCGGCATCGGACAAAGCGTTCTTGGAGTTCTGACGCCAAAATGAGGCTGACTTGCGGGCGCGCCGGCGCTACGGTCGTGCAGGAATGAGGAGTGTTCATGCAACAATTCGACAACGCCCGGAAAGCAGCGCTGGAATTGCGTCCGGATGAGCCCGTGTATTGCTTCCGACCCGACGTGCTGCGGCAGGATGTTCAGCATTTCATGGGCATGTTTCCCGGAAAGACCGCCTATGCGGTGAAAACCAACGGCGAACCCATGGTGCTTAAGGCGTTGTCCGATGCCGGGGTGTCCGCATTCGATGTTGCGTCACCGGCCGAATTCGCCGCCGTGCGCGAAGTGGCCCCAAACGCTGAACTGCTCTACATGCACCCGGTCAAGGCTCAGTCGGATATCCGGTTGGCACTCGAAACCTATCGAATCAGAAGCATTGCGGTCGATCATGAAGACGAGGTCACAAAACTGACCCGGATTGTCCGCGCGCTCGACGTCGATCCGACGACGCTGACCGTTTTTGTCCGGCTTCAGACCAAGGGGCACGCGGCTTACGAGCTTTCCAAGAAGTTCGGCGCGCCGCCGGCGCTGGCGGTGGAACTTTTGCAGCGCCTGCGGCGGACCGGATACAAGGTCGGGCTATGTTTTCACGTTGGAAGCCAGATAGAGGATCCCGCCGCCTATGAACGGGCGCTTGCATCGGCAGACTGGGTGCGCAACCGGGCCAATGTCAAACTTGCCGCCCTGGATGTCGGTGGCGGTTTTCCGGCCGAGTACGGGCACGACCCGCGCCGCAAGACCCCGGACGTCCCGTCATTGGAAACACTGATGGAACAATTGAGGGGCAACCTGACCGAATGGGGTTTCGACGACATGCCGCTGGTGGCCGAACCGGGCCGGGTCGTTGTTGCCAGGGCATTCTCGCTGATCGTCCGGGTATTGCTGCGCAAGGGCAGGCGGCTCTACATCAATGACGGCATCTGGGCGTCGCTATCGGATTCCTGGACCGGAAAGATCACGCTTCCGGCTCGGTTCATTCCGGACCCGGCGATCCGCAGCCGCAATGGCTCGGCGAAAAACATCGTCCCCTTTCGCGTTTGTGGCGCGACCTGCGATTCGGTTGATATCCTGTCGCGGCCGTTCTGGCTGCCGGAAACGGTCGACACCGGTGACTGGATTGAGATCGGCCATATCGGTGCGTATTCGTTGTCGTTGCGAACACGGTTCAACGGGTTCTATCCCGACAAATTCGTCGAGGTGACCACGCCATTCGATGAGGGCGGCGCGCCGGAGAGCTTTGCCAGTCTGGAAACCATGGCGGATTGATGTGCTTGGGCGGATGCTTTGCCGGCCTCGCCGCACAACGGCCATGTTTGACATGAAACGGCATAAAGTCGGAGAAGTTGTGAATTTCAGTTGAGCGGTACGGCAAGACACCGCGGGGGCGAGGATCGCATTTGGAACAGGCCGCACATCATTCGGCACCGCTGACCGAAATTGCCTTTGTCATCGTCATCGCGGTGGCAATGGGGCTGGGTCTGATGCGGCTGAAGCAGCCGCCGCTGGTTGGATTTATTCTTGCCGGCGTGCTGATGGGACCGACCGGTTTTGGCCTGATCGCCACCAATGACAATGTGACCGCCTTGGCCGAATTGGGCGTGCTGATGCTGCTGTTTTTCATTGGCACCGAACTGTCGCTGAAGGCCTTTGCGGCCGATCTGAAAGCCGCCGTCATCATTGCCGGAGGACAATTGGCAGCGTCGATGCTGATCGGCTTCGGGGTTGTGCTGGCGACCGGGCAAAGCTGGGCCGAAGGCATCATTCTCGGCTTCATCATTGCCCTGTCGAGCACGGTCGTTGCCATGAAGATGCTCGATGATATGGGCGAACTGCGGCGCGGTCCGGGGAGAATCACCGTCGCGGTGCTGATCGCGCAGGATATCGCCGTCGTTCCGATGCTAATCCTGGTGTCGTCGCTCGGCGGCAGCGAATTCAATCCGCTGGAAATCGCGGTGAAAATAACCATCGCAGTGGTCATCCTCGGTGTTTTGTTGTGGTGGCTCGGCCAGCGCGGCAAGATCCGCGTGCCGTTTGCGGCGCAGATCGAGGACAAGGTCGAAATTCTCGCCCTTGGCGCCATGGCAATGTGTTTCGGTGCGGCCGCGATTTCGGGAGTGATCGGCCTGTCACCAGCCTATGGTGCGTTTATCGGCGGCCTGATCGTCGGCAATTCAATGCTGCGCAATCGCATCATCCCTGTGATCGAACCGATCCAAAGTGTGCTTCTGGTGGTGTTCTTCCTGTCGATCGGACTGCTGATCGACCTCGGTTATATCTGGCAGAACCTGGCGGTGGTCGTGCTGGCATCGCTGGCGGTGATTGCCACAAAAACCCTGCTCAACGTGTTTCTCCTGCGCATCACCGGGCATGACCGCGATACCGCGCTCATTGGTGGACTTTCGATGGCCCAGATCGGCGAGTTCTCGTTTGTGGTCGCCGCTGCGGGCCTGTCCGCCAGTGCGCTTGGTGCCGATATCTACCGGCTTGCGATAGCCGTTATCGCGGTCACGCTGCTGCTGTCTCCGGCCTGGATGGCGGTGATGCACCGCATCGAGGATCTGGCCAGCGAAGGATATTCATCCTACCGCGAGGCGCTTGCCAACGCCTATGCCGGTGAGATCGACAATGTCGGCGAGGGCCTGTGGTGGATCAAGGTGCGCTACCGCGCCGGTCGCATCGCTTTCAGGCGCCGCAAGGCACGGCGCGCCGAGGCAAAGGCATCGACATCTGATGCCGTGGAGAAGGACGAGGCGGAAACCGTCTCCAGTGACCCTGAAGACAAGTCCGAAAACGCGTAGTGTAGCGGCCGGATAAACGTGCAGTCATCCGACGCGTGATGCCCATCGCTCGGTAACAACCTATTCCGTTAATTGTTCCATTTGAGAAACAAACTGACTGAAAGAACGGTCGCAAATAGTGTCCGCGCAGCCGAGCGATCAAATATCACTCATTGAATCTCGCATGAATTGGGCTCCAATTAAACGATTTATGAAGTTTTCTGCATGATAATACCGATTACTACTATCAACCTGTCTGAATTTTGGTTGAGTTAACAATAGCATGTGGGGATTTATTGACGTTTGCGCTCAGGAGGCCGTCAATGTGGAAGATTGTTGATGCCGTTTCCCCTACGGGTCCATGGGATTTCGTCGTAAAATCTTTCTTGCTGGTTGCGGTCTTCACGGTGTTCGACGGCTGGATCAGCGAGCTTACAAGCAGTTTTACGTTTGACAATCAGGTACGAGAAAGCCTGATAACTTTCCTGGTCGGTGCACCATTCGGACTTTTTGTCATGAGCATCATGGCGTCGCAACGCCAGCTGAAAGAGCGGCTTTCACATCTCGCAAACACAGATATGTTGACCGGACTGCCCAACCGACAGGCATTCATGCAACAAGCAAGTTCGTTGATTGAGACGACAAGAAGCGGCGCAATACTGATGATCGATGTGGACCATTTCAAGGGCATCAACGACACATATGGTCATTCGGTAGGTGACGCGTGTCTCGCTCAGGTCGGCGCGCATCTTCGAAAACAAATGCGTTCATATGACCTCGTTGGAAGGATTGGAGGCGAAGAATTCGCAGTCTTCCTGCAAGATGCCAAAGTCGATGAGGCTAACGGTGTTGCTTTGCGTATTTGTAAGAGTGTTTCCATTGATACGACTTCGCTGTCGGGCGATGTGCCTGAGAAGTTGAGCATCACTCTGTCCATAGGGTGCGTACTTGCCGAGCCAAGTCGTTCTCTCAAAGATCTGCTCGCCTGCGCGGATGCGGCAATGTACAGCGCGAAATCAAACGGACGTGCGAGGGTGGAATGGTCGCACGGACCAGGCGCTGGGGCTGCGCATGCATCATCAGCACTGTATGTAAACTAGCCGTCCAGAACGTATCCAGTAGCATCTACTTCGGGCGACTCAAGAATCTTCTGTCACTGACGCATCTGGGCCATGTGCATCGAACTCTCCCATGTCCGATCAAACTTTTGTAACCGGGCACCGCTGCTTATGATCTAACGAACGAACCTCAGTGAGCTAAAGCTTCGACAATAGGCTCTTGGTCGGCCAGGCATCTGCCGGAAGGCCAAGGCGTTTCTGCTCCGCCCGTATTGCCGCCCGGCTTCCGAAACCGAGAATCCCGTCGATCTTGCCGACATCATGCCCGCGGGCGGCGAGCTTCTTCTGCAGGGACTTCATCTGGTTCTGCGAGAATCCCGGGCTCGGATTGCCCTTGTTGTAGCGTTTTGCGCCGGAAAGCCGTGTCGCCAGATAGGCGGCGGTCACGGTGTAGACGAATGACTTGTTCCATTCGAGATAGATATTGTAGTTGGAATAGCCGAGAAAGGCCGGTCCCTTGCGGCCCATCGGCATCAGCAGCGCGGCCCGCAATTTGTCGGATTTCAGCGGGCCGTTGCGGCCGGTCACACCCCATTCAACCCATTGCGAGCGTGGCAGCGGATTGTCGAGCCGGGCCTCTTCCCAAGGCAAATTCTTGGGTAGTTTGACTTCCTCCAGCCATGGTTCGCCTGCGCGCCAGCCGAGATCCCTGAGAAAGGCCGCGGTCGTCATGATGACGTCGGGCGCGCTGCGCTTCAGGTCAACGCGACCGTCTCCATCGCCATCGCGGCCGCGTTCGAGATAATCGCTCGGCAGCATCTGAGTCTGTCCGATCTCGCCGGCCCAGGCGCCTTTGACATTGGCGGGACCGATGCCGAGCTGGATCAGTTGCGCGAGGGCGATCAATTGCGGGCGGAAGAGTTCCGGTCTGCGGCAGTCATGTCCAAGTGTCGCCAGCGCATTCAGTGTCGAGAAATTTCCCTGCACCGCTCCGAAATCGGTCTCCAGCGCCCAGAAGGCGGCGATGACCGGACCGGGCACGCCGAATTGCTTTTTCGCTTCGGCAAAGACGCGCTTGTATTTCCTCAGATTGGCCGCGCCTTGTTTCAGCCGGTGGCCCGAAATCATGCGACCCGAAAACTTCAGAAATGTCTGGGTGAAGACGCCCTGGGCGCGATCACGGCTGATCACTTTCGGGTCGCGGCGGGCCTTAGACAGCGCTGCCAGTCCGGCTCCCGATATGCCCTTTTGCTGTGCTTCCTGTTTGACGTCTTTCAGCCAGGCGGAGAAATTGCCGCCGCAGCTTTGAGCTGCCGCAGGCGTCGAGAGCATCATAACCAATCCAAAAATTAGTATTGTGGATTTCAGCAGGTTCATGGTCGGTTTCCCTTGTCAGATGGTGCAGTCGAATGCCGTCGGCAATGGCGATTTCTATCCGGTATGTTTCTTCAGCCATTTGCGCCACGCATCCTTGCTGCCGTTGAATACGTTGATGTCGGCGTCGCCGGTGATGCCCGGCACGATTCCCGTTCCGGTATATTGCCAGAAGCGCCATTGCTTGCGTCCGTATTTCTGCGCCGGATGACCGGCAGTCGACCGCAGCCAGAAATCATAACCTTGAAATCCCGAAAGATTATTGTCCGCGAAAAAGTCGACCGTGGTGTAGATCAGCGGACGCTTGCCGTAATGACGGGAAATTTTTTGCAGGAAGACCCGCATCTCGGCGCGGACATCTTTTGCCGGCGGCCGTTTCGTGCAGGTCGGTGATTTCGGGTTCCATTCCATGTCGAGAACCGGCGGCAGTGCGGAGGCATCGCGCGGCACATTGCGGATGAACCATTGTGCCTGCTCGATCGCCGGCCGGCAGAAATAGAAGAAATGATAGGCGCCGCGGGCTATGCCGGCGCGGCGCGCCGCTCTCCAGTTTTCTGCGAACCGGCCGTCGACCCGATCACCGCCCTCGGTCGCCTTGATGAAAGCAAAGGAAATGCCTGATGATTTGACGCGGCCCCAATCGATCGTTTTCTGGAATTTGGAAACATCAACACCATGAACGGCATAGATGGCCGGTGAGGTGCCGGTCCATTCGTACGGGTCGCTGTCACCAAATGGCAATTTGCCGGCAGTAACATCGGAGAAGTCGTAACTCACCGTGTTGCAGGCCGCCAGAAAGCTCATCAGGGCAAAAACCGCAATTCGGCGCATTGCCAATTCTCCGCTGCGAATCACAATCCATCCCGCCCGGCAAGCGATAAGGCATTGTGACCGGATCGTCATCACTTCAGGGCGCAGGCCTAACATCGGCTGCTTGCGCGAAACTTTGCGAACAGACTTTTTTACCAGGCACCTTTTGGAGGAGGCGGCGCTGGCCTATGGATGTGGCACAATGGTTTAGAGCGTATCTTGTTCATACGGAATCATTTGACTGGAATTACGGGTTTGCTGGCTAGGCGCGTTCCATGCCGTGGTCTCTATGACCACAAATGGAGCGCAACGTAGTCCAGCGGGCGCGTAAATCCAGCCTTCGGTGGGCCATATCGGATCGTCGGCGTCGTTGCGAAGCTTGCCCGATGAACCACATCGCGCTGCGCTCCGCGCCTAGACGAGCAAACCGATCTGGCCCATCAAATGCTTCCGTATGAACAAGATACGCTCTAATGCACGGGGAAAACACATGTTGAGGTTGAAAACAGTTTTGAAAAAACTGTTCTGGTTTTTGCTGCTGGTTTTGGCTGGTCTGGCGGGATGGCTCTATTTTGCTCCACCCGAGATGATCCGCGTTGGTGCGAACTATGCCGCAAAAATGGTCTGCTCGAACGTTTTCCTCGCCGGACGCGATGCCGGTGAGGTTCTTGAACGGGATGTGCAGGCTCCGGGCCATCCGATCCTGCGCCTCATTCGGGTCAATGTGGACGAAAGCGAGGGAACGGTACGGGCAGGTCTGTTTGGCCTGTTCGGCAAGGGACTTGCCGTTCATCGCTCCGGAACTGGTTGCGCGGCGGTTGCGGACGGCGATCTGGCCGCGGCGCAAAATGGCGCCAACGTAGCGGATCCTGCGGTCACCAACGGGGACGGATTGTGGCCCGACGGTGAACGGGTCGATTCGCCTTCGAACCAGCCGGTCATGGAAATTCTCGAGCGCGAACGGAATGAATCCCCTGGAACTCGTGCAATTGTTGTCGTGCATGACGGCCGGATAATCGCCGAAACCTATGGCGATGGCTTTTCCGCCGACACACCGCTGCTCGGCTGGTCGATGACCAAAACGGTCACGGCGGCGATCATCGGCACACTTGTGCGAGACGGGAAGCTGTCACTGTCCGACAGCGCGTTGTTCGAACAATGGAAAGCGGACGACCGTGCAGCGATTACCATGGCGGACCTGCTGGCAATGTCGAGTTCTCTGGCGTGGAACGAAGGATACGGCACGGTCAGCGATGTTACCCGAATGCTCTACCTGGAACCCGATATGGTCACGACCGGACGAACCCAGCCGATCGAGGGTGAGCCCGGCGCCAGTTTCGAATATTCGAGCGGGACTTCGGTGATGCTGTCGCGAATCTGGCAGGCCGCTATCGGTAACCCGGAGAAGGCACTTGCTTATCCGCGCAGAGCATTATTCGGTCCACTTGGGATGACCAGCGCCGTGTTGGAGACCGATGCCCGCGGTACGTTTGTCGGCTCGTCCTATCTCTATGCGACGGCTCGCGACTGGGCGCGGTTTGGCCAGTTCCTGCTGCAGGACGGTAAATGGAATGGCCGCGTGATCCTGCCGCCAGGTTACGTGAAGATGATGGGCGAGCCGGCTGCGGCCTCAAGCGGTGATTACGGCAAAGGCCATATCTGGTTGCACGGTCCGACGGCCGGAACACCGGAGAGTGAAGATCCCGATGCCGGTTTTTACCTGCCGAAAGACACCATGTGGATGCTTGGGCATGACGGCCAGACCGTCACCATCATTCCGTCCAGCCGGCTCGTGGTAGTCCGGCTTGGGTTGACCCCCTCGAAACTCGGTTACAAGCCGCAGGGAATGGTCGAGGCGTTGGTGCAAGCCTTCGAGTAGCAATTTTCCGCTATTCAAGGCTTGCCAAATCCGCCGGCGGTCGGCGTGGTGAGCACGACCCGCTCTCCGACATCGATGACCGTCTGATCACAGGCTCCGAGGGTTTCGACCGAACCGTCATTGCGCAGGACTTCGGTGCTGCCCGGTTGACCATCACCGCCGCCGTCCATGCCGCGCGGCGGATGTGTGCGGTGTGATGACAGGATGGCGCATTCCATCTTTTCCAGGAACCGGATCGTACGTTTGGTGCCGTCGCCGGCGTCGAACTTGCCGCGTCCGCCGGAACCCTGCCGGATATGGAAATCCTCCAGCAGCACCGGAAACCGCAATTCCAGAATCTCCGGATCGGTCAGGCGAGAATTGGTCATGTGGACATGCACGCCGGAGGTACCGGAAAAGCCCATGCCATTGTTGAACTGGCCGGCCGGCGAACCGGAACAGATTGTCTCGTAATATTGATGCCTGTCATTGCCGAACGTCAGATTGTTCATCGTCCCCTGACTGTTGGCCAGCGCACCCATGGCGCCAAAAATGGCGTTGGTGACATGTTGCGAGGTTTCGACATTTCCGGCGACAACGGCCGCCGGATAGGACGGTCTGAGCATGCAGTCGTCGGGAACAACGATGCGGATTGGCCGCAGGCAGCCGGCATTCATCGGAATCGACCCTTCGACCATGACACGGAAAGCATAGAGCACCGCCGCCCGCGTGACCGGTTCCGGCGCGTTGAAATTGTTTTGTTCCACCGGAGACGTCCCGGTGAAATCGACCGTCGCTTCGCGCGCGGCGCGATCGATCGTCACCTTGACCTTGATGACCTGGCCGGTGTCGGTCGGATATTCGTAGCTGGACGAGTCCGGCAGGCGGTCGAGCACATTGCGGACGCTTTCGGCGGCGTTGTCCTGCACGTGTCCCATATAGGCGTTGACGACATCGAGCCCGAAATGCCCGACCATCTTTTTCAGTTCGGCGACGCCCTTTTCGTTCGCTGCGATCTGGGCCTTTAGGTCGGCGACATTCTGGTGAACGTTGCGCACCGGGTAGGGGTGGTCGGTCAGCAGTTCGATCAACTCAGGCTCACGAAAATGACCGCCAGCAACCAGTTGGAAATTGTCGATCAGAACGCCTTCCTCATCGACATTGGTGGCCAGCGGGGTCATTGACCCCGGTGCACTGCCGCCAACATCGGCATGGTGTCCGCGCGACGCGACATAGAAAAGAATCCCTGGTGCGTCCGACGGATCAGTGGTCTCGTCGAAGACCGGGGTCACCACGGTGATGTCGGGCAGATGCGTACCGCCATTATAAGGCGCGTTGAGTGCAAAAACGTCGCCCGGAAGAATGTTGCCTTCGTTCAATCGGATGATGGTTTCGACAGAGCGGTCCATGGAACCAAGATGCACAGGCATGTGCGGGGCATTTGCCACCAGTGCACCATCTGTATCGAAGACTGCACAGGAGAAATCGAGCCTCTCCTTGATGTTGACCGAATAGGCGGTGTTTTGCAGCGTCACACCCATCTGTTCGGCGATCGACATGAACAGATTGTTGAACACCTCCAGCATGACCGGGTCGGCATCGGTACCGACAGCAGCAAGACGTTCCTTGCGTTCGACACGTCGCATGAGAACGTGATCCTTGACCGTGATTTCCGCCTGCCAGCCGGCATCGACGATGATTGTCTGATGGCCTTCGACGATCATCGCCGGCCCGTTGAGCCGATGGCCCGCTTTCAGCTTGTCGCGCCGGTAGACGCCGGCATCGTGCCATGCGCCTTCGCCGTATATCTTTCGTGTCTCGTCAATTTTTGGCGCGCCCTCGGTCAGCGGCAGATCGTGTTCATCGCGGCCGTCGTCACGCATATCGATGCCTTCGACGCTGATCGCTTCGATGACCATCGGTTTGTTGTCGTAGATGAATCCAAACTGCGCCTTGTGCGCGGCTTCAAATTCAGCGCGGGCTTCCTCGACGGAAAACGAGGAAAAATCAACGGGCAGGGTGGTGTCCGATCCGTCGTAACGCAATTGCAGGATCGGCCTCCAGGCAAAATCGCTCTCAGTAATGCCCTGGTCGAAAAGTTCTTTGAACACAGCCTTTTTCAAGTGCTCTGCAACGGGACGGATTGCATCCAGCGTGCTGTCGTCCAGCGGTTTCAGGATGGCCTGCTGGCGTGAGGCGAACACGGCGGCAAGTCCAATTCCATAGGCTGACAAAAGGCCGGAGAACGGGTGAACAAGTACTGATTCCATGCCCAGCGAATCGGCGACCTGGCAAGCGTGCTGGCCACCGGCGCCGCCGAAGCAGTTGAGCAGATATTCTGTCACGTCGTAACCGCGTTGCACCGAGATCTTCTTAATCGCGTTGGCCATGTTTTCCACTGCGATGGTGACGAAACCGCTGGCAACATCCGCAGCCGTCCGGCCGTCGCCGGCCTCGATTGCCAAGGCTTCGAATTTTGCCCGTACCACCTCGGTATCAAGGCGTTCGTTCTGTGAGGGTCCGAAGATTGCCGGGAACAAGTCCGGTTGAAGCTTGCCGAGCATGACATTGGCGTCGGTCAGCGCAAGCGGCCCGCCGCGGCGATAACAGGCTGGACCGGGATTGGCACCGGCGGAATCCGGACCGACCTGGAACCGGCCCGATTCGAAGTGGAGAATGGAACCGCCGCCGGCGGCGACGGTGTGAATGCGCATCATTGGCGCGCGAATACGTACGCCGGCGACTTCGGTGTCAAACACCCGCTCATACTCGCCGTCATAATGGGCAACGTCCGTCGACGTACCGCCCATGTCAAAGCCGATCGCCTTTTCAAACCCGGCGATCCGGGCGGTTTCGACCATGCCGACCACACCGCCGGCCGGACCGGACAGGATGGCGTCCTTGCCCTGAAACAGGTCCGCGGCGGTCAGGCCGCCGGACGACATCATGAATTTCAGCCGCGGGCCGTCCTTGTCTCGTTGCTCGCCACCATCGATATCGGCGCCCAGTTCTTCGGCCACATGGCGAACATAGCGGGACAGAATCGGGGACAGGTAAGCATCGACCACGGTGGTGTCACCGCGTCCGACAAATTTCACCAACGGCGACACCTGGTGGCTGACCGAAATCTGGGAAAAGCCGATCTGGTTGGCCAGGCTTGCCGTCATGATTTCATGCGCCGGGTGGTTCCAGGCATGCATGAAGACGATTGCGACCGCGTCGATGCCATCATCCAGTGCCTGCTGAAGCTGCGGGCGAACCGGCTCGAGATCAGGCACGGTTTCGACATGTCCGTCGGCGTGGACGCGTTCCTCAACCTCGATGACGCGCTCGTAAAGCTGTTCGGGGAGGATGATTTCCTTGGCAAAAATATCCGGACGGGCCTGATAGGCGATTTTAAGCGCGTCGCGAAATCCCTTGGTGACAAGCAGCAAGGTGCGATCGCCCTGGCGCTCCAGCAGCGCATTTGTCGCGACCGTTGTACCCATTTTGACATTGCGGATCTGATCGGACGGGATCGGATCCCCCTTTTTCAGGCCGAGAAGCTCACGGATTCCCTGGATGGCGGCGTCGCGATAGGCCTCCGGGTTTTCGGAGAGTAGCTTGTGCGGATGCAATTTTCCGTCAGGCGCCCGGCCGATTATATCGGTGAATGTGCCGCCACGATCGATCCAAAAATCCCACTTTGCTTCCAAAACCGTTTCTCCCGTCGCGATGGACTTGCCGTTTGATTTTGCTACATTGACAAATATAAAATGAAACGTCAATAATTTGTCGATAAAATATCAATGAAATCGGAGATTGAATTGATGGCGGCGAATGTGAATGACCCCTCCGACCCGGTCGGCCCGGTTGTCTCGGCAGCTCATCTGGCGGACGGTGCAGTCCCTGCATTGTCAGAACTGGAATTTGCCCTGACTGTCGCCGGTAATGCTTTCCAGCGCTGGATGGTTCACTGCATGACGGCGGCGGGCGTGCCCGGGCTGACATCCATAGAGGTGCAATTGCTGCATGCGGTCAACCACCGTGACCGGGACAAGACGCAGTCCGACCTGTGCATGATGTTCAACATAGAAGACACGCATATCGTGACCTACGCGCTGAAGAAGCTGCAGGCTCAGGATCTGATATCGACGGGACGCCGGGGCAAGGAAAAAACGGTCATCATCACAGTGCAGGGGCGGGACGCGTGCTCCCGATATCGCGAAATTCGGGAGAAGCTGCTGGCCTCCAGCCTCAAGGCGCTGAATGTCGATCAGTCCGCAATGCGTTCTGTAGCATCATTGCTGCAGGTTCTCTCCGGCCAATATGATCAGGCGGCCAGGAGCGCCGCCAGCCTTTGACAAATCGATCGCAAAGCGGGTAGCCGTCATCACCGATCAACAGAGTTTCAGTGGAGTTCCGCAAAAATGGAATATGTCAGACTGGGAAAGACCGGACTGAAAGTATCGCGCCTTTGCCTCGGGTGCATGAGTTTTGGCAAACCGGGCTGGAGCGTGCATCCTTGGGTGCTCGACCGGGACCAGTCGATGCCGTTTTTCAAACGGGCGCAGGAGTCCGGGATCAATTTTCTCGACACGGCCGATTTTTATTCTCAAGGCGTCAGTGAGGAAATCACCGGCGAGGCGGTGCGCACATATTTTCGCCGTGACGAAACCGTTGTCGCCACCAAGCTCGGGTTGCCGATGGGCGAGGGCCCGAATCTTGCCGGCCTGTCGCGCAAGCACATTGTCGAGGCGGTCGATGCGTCCCTGAAGCGCCTCGGGCTTGATCATATCGATCTGCTCTACATTCACCGGCTCGATCCAAATACCGAGATGGAGGAAATCGTGATGGGGCTGGATCACGTCGTCAGGCAGGGCAAGGTCACCTATCTCGGCGCGTCCTCGATGTGGACATGGCAGTTTGCCAAAATGCGGGCGCTGCAAAAGCAGAACGGGCTGGCTGAATTCGTTGCAATGCAGAACTTCTACAATCTTGCCTATCGCGAGGAAGAACGCGAGATGAACCCGTACTGCGCTTCGGAAGGGGTGGGACTGGTTCCCTGGTCACCGATCGCCCGCGGCTTTCTGGCAGGCAATCGGCCAAAGGACGGCAAAGCCACCGAGCGCGCCAAAACCGACAAGATGGCACTGGGTTATTTCGGATCCCGGCAGGACTACGCCATTCTTGAAAAGGTCAAACGCGCCGCCACGAAGTTTGGTGTTTCATCTGCTCAGATCGCCTATGCATGGGTTTTGTCAAAACCATCGGTCACCGCTCCCATCGTTGGGACAACCAAGATCGAACAGCTCAACGAGGCAATCGCGGCGCTTGACGTCGATCTGGACGCGCGCACGATCAAATCGCTTGAGGCACCCTACAGCGCAAGGGATGTGATGGGGCACGAATAGTATATCGGTTGTGGTCTAAATCTATCGATTGACCACAACGGATACTCCAGGACGCTGTCTCGTAGACAGCTAGCCACCGTTTGATAGCTGTGAGCGTAACGAGAGCAAGTTTGGATCCGGCAAATCAGCCGCCATTCGGCGTCGTTGAGGGAGTGTCGCCCATTCCTGGTTCCTTCTTGGAGCTTGGATCACACCTGAATGTCCACTTTGTCTCTAGAAATAGTGCACCGACTTCTGCAGTCGGGGCGACCGCGGGACTTCACAGCATGGCCCTTCGTCAACAAATGCTTTGACGATACAGGGTTACGGGCGGATTTCGAATAAAACGCAGCGAATATATCCTAGTCGACCTCCGAGAAAGGGAGTGCCGAAGGCAATCCCCACATCGTCGACGTTGACAGGTGCTGTTCAAACAACTCTGATGTTTCGAAAATCAATAAATCTACGTGTGGGCGTCCTTTGGAAAATGAGAGTTCTCAGCGTCAGGAACGCGATCTGGAAAATTGGTCTGCACCGATGACTGAAACATCCACGACTGAGTCTTCAATCGACGATGTTCTGGGTGTGATTTACGATGTTGCATTGGACCCCATGCGCTATGAAGAACTGTGCGTATCCTGGGAGGCTGTGCTTTGGCCGCAGATACAGCAGGGCGCCAATACAAGTTTGGAATCAAGAGTTGTTTCCCATTTCACGCGGGCTGAAGATGTCCTTGATCTGATCGAATCGCACCCGAGCGATGCCGGTTTACCCGAAATTGCAGGGTTCCTGGAGGGCGTCGGATCAGCCGCAGCACTGGTCATTGATCACGATCTGCTGGTTGCTGCGATCAATTCCGCAGGTGTCAGGTTGTTGTCGGCCGAGGTCGGATCCAAAGTGTCTAACCTGCCCATCCTTGAAGACGACGTTGGCTCGTTCTTGAAACATGTTCAAGGGATGCTCAAACGGTCAGACGGGGCCGATTCAATCATCCGTGTAAGACGTCAAAAAAGTGAGCACTTGATCGTGTTTCACCTGCGCGCGTTGCGCACCCAATCCGGGCAACGCTGTGTCGCTGCGATAACGTCAGATCTGCACTGGCCGCAATCTTTTCAAGCAACGCTAAGGAATGCTTTTTCGCTGTCCAAAGCCGAAAGCGACATTGTTCGCATGATCGTGGATTGCAATAGCGTCAATGGCATTGCGACCCAGCGCGGACGTTCTATCGGTACAGTCCGCAACCAAATAAAGAGCATCCTCGCCAAAACGGGTTCCCGCAGTCAGATCGAACTTGTGCGCCTTGTCATGTCAGTGATGGAGGTGGCAACCAACAATGATGAGCCGCATCCGGGCGAAACGCGAACCATGATTGCTTCAGGTAGCGGTCTGCCACCGGCGCAACAGTGTTTTGTTACCGGTGCGGATGGGCGCAAGCTCGAATATTTGATCCTGGGCGATCGGGAAGGCGCGCCGGTCTACTATTTGCAAACCGAGTTGGGGCTGTCCCGGCTGCCCGCGTTCATTGAAGAAGACGCCTGTCGCCGTGGGATCCGGGTTATTTCTCCGATCCGGGCCGGGTTTGGCCAATCCGATCCTGTGCCAAAAGGCGGCAATTTCGGCGAGCAGGTTGCCCGGGACCTCTTGACGATAATGGACGAGGAAGGAATTTCCGCGCTGCCGGTCATCACTATGGCGGCTGACAATGCCTTTCCCGCCCGCATGCATATTCTCCGCCCGGGTTCCGTATCCGCCATTATCGCGACAAGCGGTTGTTTTCCCATCATCAATGATGAGCAAGCCGCCAGGCAACAACGGATGCATAGGCTGATGCATTCGACGGCCCGCTATTTCCCCAAGCTGCTTCCATTTGTGGCCAAAGCCAGTTTCAAAGCCGTTCGAAAGATGGGGAAGAAGTGGATGGTCGAAAGGCTGTTTGCCAATTCTCCTGCTGATCTTGCCGTTTTTGAGAATCCTGACGTGCAGGCCGCTGTTCTTGAGGGAAGTAACGTGGCTCTGTCCGACACTCATAGCTCACACGAGGCTTTTATCCTGCAGTGCTTATCATACCACGGTTCCGATCAGCTTTCGTTGCTTCCAAGTGTTGAAAACCAAGTCCCACTTCATTCACTCAATGGTCTCAAAGACCCGGCGATGCATGCCGACACACTGGCTGAAAACCAGCGCCGGTACCCCTGGATCCAATTTCATATTTATCCCGATGCCGGTCAGTGGCTCTTGTTCCAATACCCTGATGATGTTTTCGACCTGGCTGAACGATATGTCGCTCGCTGACAGGCCGATCTCTTTTTGGGCGGCAACGAGAATTACCTATGAGCGCGCAAAATCACGCTTGATCGTAATTGGCTGGTCTGACGTTTTGGACTCCACCAGATACATGCCAATCAGTACAAGAATGATGGCAACCCATGCTAGGGCGGTCAATGTTTCGCCAAGCAACAACATGCCCCAAACAATGCCGGACAAGGCCTGAACATACGCAGTTTGACTGGCAAAAACTGGACCTGAAAATTTTAGGAGGTACAGGAAGCTGACGTTCGCTGCGATTGAAATCACCGTCAACGCCAAAACAATCGGACCCAGTGGGGACAATATCTCTGACAGAGGAATAAAGCTGCCGGTGACCGCGGCTAACGGTACGGCGAATGCTGCAGAGAAAACAAACATCAGACCGATGCTGGTCAGTGGATCGATATGTTGAGGCCGCTTGCTCGACAGCGCCAATGTTTCGATTGCATACAAGATCGGAGCGACGAGTGCTGCGAAGAGCCAGAAATTCTGATCCGAAATTCCGTGCTCGAATCTTTGATAGAGCGCCACCCCTATCCCTGTAAGACCAGCCATCAATCCCAGGATGCGACGGACCGATGCGTTTTCCATTCCGGTACCCGCGGCAAAAATGAAAACCACAAGGCTCTCCAATGCCAGCATCAACGTCAAAAACGTCGCTTCGACATGTTCGGCCAAAATGAAGATTGTTAGATGTTGTACTATGCCGACGAGAAATGCCCAGGCAACAAAAAAGCCTATGTCGCCGCGCGACAGCCGAGGAAAACTTCGGCTTACCAGAACAAACAACAGAAAAATGGCAGCAGCGATGACATCGACCAGGGCAGCCAGCCCAAGAGGATTGGAACCCCAACTGAATGCCATTCGCGACAATGCCGGCATTACTCCAATCAGTGTACCGTTGATCAACAGAATCAAGCCGGC
The DNA here is from genome assembly GCA_021775495.1 of Hyphomicrobiales bacterium. Classification (GTDB taxonomy): domain Bacteria; phylum Pseudomonadota; class Alphaproteobacteria; order Rhizobiales; family Rhizobiaceae; genus JAJFHT01. The sequence goes on from JAJFHT010000089.1 coordinate 30,927, forward strand.
CTGCAGTGTTTGGATCCTCCGAAGCAGTTTGATTTCGCGCGCATGAATCTCGCGAGCCATGCCCAGGATTACCGATGCGAGCCGGCCGATTGGGTCGCCAATGGTGGCCTCTTCTCGCAGGTTCAAACTGTTGTCATCGAACCGTCCGGCTTCGATGATTTCAGCGGCGTTGGTGAGCACTGCAACACGCCTGAAATATGTCAACTCCTGGTCGCGAAATTTCTTTTTTCGAAGGCATGCGCCGAGCCTTGCATTCAGGATTGCCGGGTCAAATTTCTTGGGCAGGAAATCCTCCGCACCCAACTCAATCGCACGTGTAACGGCATCGGTGTCATCTTCCAGATCCGAGATGACGATTACCGGCAGATCGCGTAGAGCGGGCTCCGACTTGAGTTGATTGAGTACCTGGAAGCCATCCATTTCAGGCATCAGGAGATCCAGCAAAACCGTATCGAAATCTCCTTCGCGCGCGGCTTTCAGGCCATGTGCGCCGTCAATTGCAACCTCGGCGTCATGGCCAAGGTTTTCGACAGCCATGCGCAGTTTCTTTCTATTGATCAAATTGTCATCGACGATCAGGATGCGTGCTTTGCGATCCTCAAACATCATTGGGATCCAGTTTTGAAAGCGTTTCATGAACGGCAATGGCTTCTTCATGAATAGCGTTCAATTGGTCGCCCAATCCGGTTGGGGCACCCACCTTGCATTGCAGTTCCAGTTCCGCGCAAAGATCACCCAACCGAAGTGCGCCAAGATCCCTGGAGTTGGATTTGCAACTGTGGGAGGTTATGCGCAGGGCTATCCAGTCACAAGCAATCGACTGTGCTTCCATACGTTCAACCTGCCTAGGCAAAGTTGAAACAAAATCATGGATCAGTTCGGTCAGATCTTCAGTATCACCTCCAATTACAGCCTTGAGCTGACGGATTGTCGCCACATCTATGATGGCTCGTGCCATGATGCCTCTCCGATTACAGTGGTTGTGCGCGATGCTCGCTTGATTTTTTGGTGACGCTGCGCGCGGTTCAGGCATTCGAGCAGATGTTCGATTACGATCGGCTTGCTGAGATAGTCATCCATGCCGGCGCGCAAATAGCTTTCCCGGTCAGACACCATCGCGTTCGCAGTCAGGGCGACAATGTAGGGTTGTTGCGGTTCGGGGAGTTGCCGACGCAGCGCGGCCGTGGCTGCCAGGCCATCCATGCCTGGCATTTCGATATCCATGAAAACCGTATCAAATGCCTGTTCCAGACATCTTGAAATCGCCGTTTCGCCGCTGCTGACGACGACCGGATCGATTCCCAGTCGCTTGAGGATTTTGGATCCGATTTTCCGGTTGATTGCATTGTCGTCCACCAGCAACACATCCATCTCGGCATTGAATATGCCCCAATCCGGTACCGGCAGTTCTCGATTGTCTTGAGAAAGATCGACCTCTGGTCGCATCGCTTTGGCCAAAGTCGTCAGCATCTGCAACGTCTTGGCGGGCTTCATCAATTGCCCGGCAAACCGCGCCGCATCAAAGCGTGCCCGCATCTGGCTGTCGAGCAACGAAATCGAACTGTAAAGTATCATCGGCGGCGCATCAGCTCCGAGCATTTCACGCACGCCGAAAGCCAGATCCAAACCGGTTTTGCCCGGCATTTTGTAATCCATAACAATGGCATCGAATTCGAAACCATCTCGCAGCAACTGCAAGGCCTTTTCCGGATCGCTGGCCAATTCGGGTTGTATGTCCCAGCCCAACAGCCGTTCGCCCGCGATTGTCAGATTGGTCGGGTTGTCGTCAACAACGAGTATGCGACGGTCTTTCACAAGAGCCAGCATGTCCGACACGTTTCTGGTCACCGGAATCTCTGTTTCGACAAACGGTAAAAGAACGGAAAAAGTGGTTCCGACATCCGGCGTGCTTTCAACAGTGATTTTGCCACCCATCAATTCAAGCAGCCGCTGCGTGATCACCAGCCCCAACCCTGTTCCGCCAAACCGGCGGGACGTTGACGCATCAACCTGACTGAACGATTTGAACAACCGGTCCATTCGATCGGCAGGAATACCGATTCCGGTGTCGCGGACGTTGATCAGGAGCTTCGGCTCATCATTGGTCGGTTTCACCACATCCACGGAAAGAACAACCTCTCCTTCGTCAGTGAATTTGATGGCGTTGTTCAGAAGGTTCAGCAGAATCTGTTTCAGCCGAATGCTGTCGCCGAGAATGGCACGAGGCACGCTATGCGATACACCACAGGCGAATTCGATTCCCTTTTCGCTGGCCTTGGACGCCAAAAGCTCGGCAGCGCTTTCAATAGTTTCGGTCAGATCGATTGGCACCCGCTCAAGATCCATGGCGCCAGCTTCAACCTTGGAAAAATCCAGAATGTCGTTGATGATTGTAAGGAGCGTTTCTGCCGCCTGATTGATCGTTGTGGCAAAATCGCGCTGCTCGTAGTCCAGTTGCGTACCGCTGAGCAAAGCCGACATCCCCATGATGCCATTCAATGGTGTGCGGATTTCATGGCTCATGGAAGCAAGGAATGTGCTTTTGGCCTCATTGGCAGCCTCGGCCTCGTCCTTTGCCTGGCCGAGCTCTTGGGAGATCCGCTTGACTTCAGTAATGTCGGACAGGACGACAACCGTGCCGACCTGATCGGCACGACGAACCGTCACTTGGGCCCATTGATCGGTATCGAATTGTTCATTGAACGTATCGGCGCCTGATCGAACCCGCTTAACATGATCGCGAGACCAGGCTGCCGGATCGTCCATGGCCGATGCAAAACGCCCGGAATTCGCCGCCGATTTGACAATCTGCTTGAGTGGCAAACCTTCTGGTGCGGCAGAAGAAGAATCCCCCAGCATGATTTCGAGATAGCGCGTGTTGCAGATAAGCAGCTTGTTGTCCTCGTCAAACAACGCAAATCCTTGCGACAAACTGCCAATGGCTTCTTGCAGGCGCTGGCGAGCGGTTTGGATTTCAACGAGATTTGACTTTTGCACCTCAACAGCTGTGTCGCGGAAGACCAATAGAGCTCTGGCCATGTGACCGATTTCGTCGTTGTTTCCGGGATCCGGCAATTCTTGATCGAGATTGCCGGCCGCGATCGACAGCATGCTGCGAGACAAATCCAGGAGCCGTCCGATCAGGTTGCGACTGACATAGAGCCAACCAATCAGGACCGAGCACAGCAGGCTCGTGACCACCATGGCCTGCAACACTGTGGTATTGACCTGCTTGACCGCTCCAGCGTCGGTTTTGGCTATGTCGATTTTTAACCTCGCTGCCTCAACCAGCGTACCGACGGACGCAATGAGATCATTTGCCAACCGTGCATTATATTCCAGACTGAGCCTGCTACTCTCGATGAGTTCCAACTCAGCCCTTCGCAAATCCGCCAGGTTATGTTTGCCTTCTCCGGCAGATTTCAGGGTCGAAACCTGTCGCAAAAGTCGGGCTCTAGAGCGATCTGGTGCTGTGTCTGCAGCTACTGCGACGTCATCAACTGCGCGGGCGACACCGAATGCCAGTATTCCCACTTCTTCGATGCTGCCAGCTTCGGTTAGCGATTGCAGCTCAACCGTCAAGTTGCCCAATTTGGTGAGCAGTTCCAGCTGCGGAAGCAGGTCGATGATGTCTTTCGCCAATTGAGCTTCGGGTTCGGAAAACCGCTCCTTCTCCGCCGCTCCACCGGCGGTCCATTCTGCCAGATGTCCGCCGAGCACCCGTTCAGCCGGTTGGGCCAACCGGATCGAGACTTCGGCGGCCTTTAACATTCGTGCGCTCAGTTCCTCGCGATCGCGGGTCGCTTCCAAACGCTTCTTGACGACGCCGTCCAGGCGAAGAAGGCTTGAATAAAACGCCTCAACCAAGGTGCGGGGTTCTTGAGCATCGACGTCCAGGATTCGTTGGCGCAACGCCTCGGCATCGCGCAACACGACCGATGAAGTAAGGATGCGCTCTTCTTCATTGTTTACGATCAACAGTGCCGGCGCGGCGCGCAATATTCGTTGGGATTGCAGCG
>JAJFHT010000090.1 GCA_021775495.1 Hyphomicrobiales bacterium
AAGCGGCGAAAAAGGCAGCCCGATCCAGGGCATAGAGGAAATCCACCAAACCCGTCTCGGTAGACAACATGCCAATGGCAAGCGCGATCGCCATGCCACCCAGCGCTGTCTCGCGCAATGTGAAGCGCGGAATCACACAAAGACAAACCATACAGAAGGCCACTCGACCAATCGTTGCGGCAAGGTCGAACCGCAGGAAAAGGAAGAGGAGTTCGGAAATCGACATGAGCGCCAGGGATGCAACGGTGGCGTGTTCCAGCCATCGTTGCGTCGAGGTACCCTCAGTTGCGCTCACAAATGAATTCCTTGAAAAGAAAAAGCAAATACAGACCCTGGCGTCATCGTTGACCGATCATGGAATATTCGATGCACCAGAAAGATCAATCTGTCGTTTGAAAAAGACTTTATGGACCCTGCCGGCTCGATCAGACCGAGGGCCAACCTCCGGTTGATCTGAGTCAAGGCAATGTTTGCGAAAAAGCGGGACATTCACATTTGCAGCCGGACGATCGAATTCGGAGATAATCGTGCTGACGCGTCGACGTGTGATGTTTGGGACCGGAGCTGCCATTCTGGCCGGGACGGGTTATTACGCATTCAACCGCGGACCGTCCTATGACGAGATGGCCGAGTCAATCCGGGTGCCGGTAAAACCCGGTGGGAATCCGGGCCTTGAATATCTGGTCCACCACGCCACGCTTGCCGCAAATTCCCACAACACCCAGCCCTGGATGTTTGGTGGCTCGGATTCGCATGTCCAGATCAGACCCGATTTCAGTCGCGCCACTCCCGCAGCCGACCCGGACAATCACCATCTGTTTGCCAGCCTCGGTTGTGCCTGCGAAAATCTCATGCTGGCCGCAGCCGCGGCTGGACGCGGCTCCTCCCCGCAATTTGTTCCGGAGGCGGATGGACGCATAGACATCGACCTGGCCGGCGAAACCGATGGACGCGACCCGCTGTTTGAGGCCATTGCGGAACGCCAGTGCACCCGTTCCGAATATGATGGAAAAGCGGTCAGTAACGATGAACTGGCGCTGCTGGAAAAAGCCGCGGCGGTTGATGGATGCCGGGTCATGCTGATCCCGGACCCGGTGCGCATGGAGCAGGCACTTGAACTCGTCGTCTCAGCCAACACCGTACAGGTCAACGACGCCGCATTCGCCAAAGAGTTGAAATCCTGGCTCCGTTTCAGCGCCACCCACGCCGTCGAAATGCGCGATGGTCTCTACAGTGGCTGTTCTGGGAATCCTGACCTACCGCAATGGATCGGTAATTTGATGTTCGGATTTGTTTTCAAACCACAGACCGAAAACGAACGATACGCAGCTCAAATTCGCTCGTCCTCCGGATTGGCCGTGTTCGTATCCGATGCCGATGACAAAGCGCACTGGGTGCAGGCCGGGCGCAGCTACCAGCGCTTTGCCTTGCAGGCAACCACACTCGGCATTCGGCACGCTTTCATCAACCAATCGGTCGAGGTCGCTGCATATCGGCAGGAATTCGCCGACTGGTTGGGTATCGGAGCCCAACGCCCTGATCTGGTTGTACGCTACGGCTACGCTCCGCCAATGCCAAGATCGTTGCGGCGCCCGGTCAGTGCGGTCATTGTTTCCTGAATCAGGCAGCAATATGTAGAATTGAACCATCATAGTTCGACGACAACCGAAGTGACTCCGACAATACTGGTGTAGGATGCATTCCTTTCCGCGAAGGATTGTTGATGCCGGCCGTCAGGACGAAATTCTGGTTTGAAATTGCGTTGCTGGGTATTCTCGCCCTCCTGTGGGGCTCATCCTACATGTTCATTAAAATTGCCGTGGCAGATATACCGCCAATAACCCTGATAGCGGTGCGTGTTTCAATCGCGGCCGCATTTCTGCTGGTTGTGTTGTATTGGCAAGGCGTCCGGCTTCCCGACGATTGGCAAACGAGGCGGCAGTTGTTCGTCCAGGCCATCTTCAACAGCATCGGCGCATGGACAATTCTCGCTTGGGGTCAAAAATATGTAGATAGTGGTTTGGCAAGCGTGCTGAACTCGACATCGCCCGTTTTCGTATTCTTTATCACTCTGTTTGTTACCCGCCATGAACCCGTCAATCTGCTGAGACTTGGTGGCGCGTTGCTCGGCCTTGTCGGGGTCTTGTTGATTGTCGGTGTTGATGCGTTGAAGGGTCTCGGCACGCAGGTGGCCGGTCAATTGGCTGCGTTGACGGGGGCGTTGCTCTATGCCGTCGCGGCAATCTACGGAAGAAATTTTTCTCATTTGCCGGCAGCCTCGACATCTGCCGGAACAATGATCTGGGCGACAATCTGCCTTGTGCCGCTCAGTCTAGTTGTTGACAAACCGTGGACACTGCAACCGAAATTCGAAGCGATTGCGGCGGCACTGATACTCGCAATCTTCTGCACCGGTGGCGCACTGCTGATATATTTCCGGCTTATCAAAACGCTCGGCTCGATGGGAACGGCCAGCCAGGCCTATTTGCGAGCGGGAATTGGCGTGGCCCTCGGAATGATTTTTCTGGGCGAGCAATTCACATTTATGGTGGCGGCGGGATTGGCCGCGGCCATCCTGGGGGTGGTCGCTATAAATTTTCCGACCCGCCGAAAATGATCACTGAAAAATGGCGCGTTTGACTCTCCACTCAAAATAAATCTACATTCCTGACTGATCGATCAGTTATTTTTCGAATTCGGCAAGAGCGATCGATTGGGAGGATGTCTGCCATTGAGTGCGCAATCGGCATTGAAAACACGTCATGTGTCCGATCAGGGAACGCGTAAACACGATCGTATTCTCGACGCTGCAGAACAGATTTTCGCCGATTCCGGCTTTGACGGTGCCGGCATGCGGCAGATTGCCGAAGCCGCTGATGTCGCCCAGGCTTTGATCCACTATCACTTTGAGACCAAGGAAGGCCTGCTCGAAGCTGTTGTCGCCCGCCGATCCAACCAGATCAACGGCGAACGCGGACGTCTGCTCGACGCGCTGTTTGAAGGTGAAAGAAGACCGCAACTGGAAGATATCATCGAGGCGCTGTTCCGCCCGACGATCAGCGTTGGCCACAGGCCCGATCAGAAACGCAACAGCTTCACCCGGTTGCTTGTCAGCATGGCCAATTCGGCCGACAAGCGCAGCAAGAAGCTGGCCGGTGAGTATTACGACGGGATCGCACTGCGTTTCATCGACGCCATCGAAAAAATAGTACCCGGAATCAGCCGCAAGGATGCGGTCTGGGTGTACATGTTCGCCATCGGCGTCGGCATGAGCATGATGGCTCCAACCGGCCGGCCAGGCCGGCTTTCTGACGGACTATGCGACGACGGCGACATTGAGCAGATGCTCTCGGTGATCGTGCCGTTTGTCTGTGCCGGAATCCGCGGCGTCGTTGCCGACGCAACAAGCAAATTGGAACTGCAAACCAAAACTGGGAGGAAAAATCCATGAATTCCATTACCAAGATCGCGGCCGCGATCGGCATTGTGGCGCTGGGCGCAGGCAATGTTGCCGCCGAAACGATCAACATCACGGTGGCTGCCGGGCACCCGCCGGTTTTCCGCTGGGTCAAACATGTCAACCAGACGTTCATTCCGACGGTGAACAAGGAACTCGAAGGCTCCGGTATTACCGTAAACTGGAGCGAGCAATATGGCGGTTCGCTGGCCAAGGTCGGCGGTGTCCTTGAAGCCGTGGAAGAAGGCCTCGCGGAAGTCGGGCTGGTTTCCAGCCTGTTCGAAGCAGCCAAACTGTCCGAACAGAATGTAACCTATTTCACCCCGTTCGTCTCAACCGACGCAGCGGCCATCGCTGAGCTGATCGACAATTTGCACATCGAAAATGCCGATCTGCGCGCGCCATGGGGGTCCAATAATCTGGTGTATCTCGGTGGTGCGATCGGCATTGACGACTATCTGATCATGACCAAGTTTCCGGTCAATTCCATCGACGATCTGAAAAACAAGAAAATCGGCGCTCCCGGACCAGCGGTCAACTGGCTGAAGGGAACCGGTGCTGTTGGTGTATCGGGTAATCTCACAACCTACTACAACGAGATCAAGACCGGCGTATATGACGGCGTCATCGTCTTCGCTTCTGCCGCCCTGCCCGGAAAACTCTACGAAGTTGCACCACACATCACCAAGGTCGGCTTCGGCGCGCAATATGCCGGTGGAATTGCCGCCAACAAAGACTGGTTTGACGCCCAGCCGGAGGCCCTGCAGAAAGCATTGATGAAAGCCGGCGTCGCCGATCGTCTTGCCTATCACACCGATCTCAATGCTGCCGTGGCGAAATCCTTCGAAATCATGAAGTCGAAAGGTGCAACTGTCACCGAAGTCGATGATGCGTTCCGTCAGAAGTGGGCCGCCGGTATGGACAATGTTGCCAAGGAGTGGGCGGCCAAGCTCGATTCGGAAGGCAAGCCGGGAACCAAGGTCCTGACCACATATATGGACAGCATGCGCGCCGCCGGCGCCAAGCCGGTCCGCGACTGGGACAAGGAATAGCGTCCACGGCGTAAAACCCGATGTCACACGACACAAATGGAGAAAACGCCGGCACGCTGACCGGCGTTTTCTTGAAGGTAAAGTCGGTTGCCGACAAATTGACGCTCGCGCTCAATGTGATCGGCACCATTCTCGTCTTTTTGCTGATGATATTGATCAATGCCGATGTCATCGGCCGGACAATCTTTCTGGCGCCGGTTTCCGGCGTTCCAGAAATAGTCAGCATGTCCATAGTGGCAATCGTTTTTCTACAAATCGCCCAGGCCGTGCGCATGGGCCGGTTGACCCGAACAGAAGCGCTGTTGAACAGCCTGTCGCGCCATGCGCCACGCCTGCGCGCGCTGCTTGAGTTTGCCTTTGCGGCGACCGCGCTGTTTGTCATCTGGGCGCTTTACACTGCCAGCTACGGATTGTTCGTCAAATCCTGGGACCGCGGCACATTTGTGGGTACCGTCGGAGACTTCATCGCACCGATCTGGCCCGTCAAACTGGTGATCTTGATCGGCTGCTTTGCCCTGAGTGTGCAGTTCCTGCTGATCGCAATCGGTGCGCTATTGACGTTTTTCGGCGTCAATCCTGAAACCGGAGGGGCTTCCAACGATGAGCCCGTTTGAAATCGGGATTGCCGCTCTGGCGGCCATGGTTGCCCTGGTCTATCTCGGCCTCTGGGTGCCGATTGCCCTGATGATAAGTTCCTATGTCGGCGTCTGGATGATCAAGGGATCGCCGCTGCTGGCCGGCAAGCTGCTGGCGCTGGCAGCCTCGGAAACCATTTCCAGCTATTTTTTCGGCGTCGTGCCGCTGTTCGTTTTGATGGGCTTTGTCGTCGCGGTAACCGGCATGGGCCGCGATGCCTTCGATGTTGCCAACCAGTTGTTCGGACGACTGAAAGGTGGGCTTGGCATCGGCACAGTCGGCGCCAACGCGGTTTTTGCTGCCATTACCGGCATTTCCATCGCCTCCGCCGCGGTTTTCACGCGCCTGGCTGTGCCGGAGATGGTTCGCCACGGCTATACAAAGCAGTTTTCGGTTGGGGTTGTCGCCGGATCATCAGTACTTGGAATGTTGATCCCGCCGAGCCTGCTTCTGATCCTTTACGGTCTGCTGACCGAACAATCGGTTGGTGACCTGTTTATTGCAGGTGTCATTCCCGGCCTGCTGCTCGCACTGACTTTCGGATCGGGCGTTTTCCTGATGGCAATGTTCTGGCCGGCTTTCATCGGACACAATCTCTCGCCAGGCGACGAGCAGCAGCTGTCCGGCACCGAAATCGCGACCAAGGGACTGCCGATTGTCGGTTTGATCCTGCTGGTATTGGGAGGCATCTACACCGGCTGGTTCACGCCGATCGAGGCCGGCGCGGTCGGCTGTCTCGGCGCCATTCTCATAGGCCTCGCCCGACGCTCCCTGAGCTGGCGCGATTTCTGGGAAGTGCTGACCGACTCGGGCCTGGTTACGGCGTCGATCTGTTTTCTGATCATCGCGGCGCAGATGTATACCCGCATGCTGGCAATTTCCGGGGTTCCGGCGGAATTCGGCAGTTTTGTCGCCAATGCCGATATCGGCTTCTGGGGCATCATTCTGGCCTATGTGCTGCTGGTCATCCTGATGGGCACGATTCTGGATTCTTCTTCAATCATGCTCATTTTGGTGCCGCTCATGCTGCCGGTCATTGTTCCCATGAACGTCGATCTGATCTGGTTCGGCATCGTCACAGTCCTGGCGGTTGAGATCGGCCTGCTGACCCCGCCATTCGGCATTTCGGTATTCGTCATCAAATCCACACTCGACGATCCCGACATCACGCTTGGTGATATTTTCCGCGGCGCCGCACCTTTTGCACTGATGATGCTTGGCGTTCTGCTGCTCGTTCTGGCGTTTCCGAAACTGGCAACGCTGCTGCTTGGTTATTGAAGGAAGGAACTCTGATGGCGCGACGTATAGTTGATCTTTCTGTGCCGCTGGAAGCCGATATTGCTTCCGACCCACCGATCATGCTGCCGCAGATCGAATATTTCGATCATCAGATGACGGCGCAGCAGGTGATGGAATTTTTCCCTGGCCTGACAAAGGAAGATCTTCCTGGCGGGGAAGGCTGGGCGGTGGAGCGTTTGCAGATCGCCACCCACAACGGCACCCATCTCGATGCGCCCTATCACCACCACTCGACCATGAACAACGGCGAGCGCGCACTTACCATCGACGAGGTGCCGCTGGAGTGGTGTTTCAATCCCGGCGTCAAACTAGATTTCCGCCACATGGACGACGGGTATGTGATTACCGTCGCCGATGTCGAAGCCGAACTGAAACGAATTGGCCACACCATCCGGCCACTCGATATCGTCGTGATCAACACCTCTGCCGGCGCCCATTACGGCAAACCGGACTACCTGGCCAAAGGCTGCGGCATGGGCCGTGAAGCTACGCTCTATCTGCTCGAACGCGGTGTGCGTGTCACCGGAACGGATGCCTGGAGCTGGGACGCCCCTTTCAACCATACCGCTGCTGTTTATGCTCAGAACCACGACCCCAGCATCATCTGGGAGGGTCACCGGGCGTCGATGGAAATCGGCTACTGCCACATGGAAAAACTCTCCAATCTGGAGAGCCTGCCGCCGTCCGGCTACGAGATTTCCTGTTTCCCATACAAGATCAAGGGCGCCTCCGCCGGGTTCATCCGCGCCGTCGCCATTTTTGAAGAATAGAAAGGAATTACCGATGGCACGTAAAATGGAAAAGGTGATCATCACCTGCGCCGTCACCGGCGGCTTTCTTACGCCGACCATGTCGGACGCTTTGCCGATCACGCCTGACCAGATCGCACAGCAATCGATAGAGGCGGCCGAGGCCGGCGCATCGATCATTCACCTGCACGCACGCAACCCTGAAACCGGCCAGCCGACCCCTGACCCTGACGTATTCATGCAGTTCCTGCCGCGCATCAAGCAGGCGACATCGGCCGTGGTCAATATCACCACTGGCGGCGGCCTCGGCATGACGGTCGAACAGCGGCTTGCCGCGCCACTGCGCGCGGAGCCTGAAATGTGCTCGCTGAACATGGGTTCAATGAACTTCGCGCTGCATCCACTCGCCTCGAAATATTCCGACTGGAACTTCGACTGGGAAAAACCGTTCCTGGAAGCCAGCGATGACTTCATCTTCCGCAACACCTTTCGCGACATCAGCTACATATTGAAACATCTCGGCGAGGGCTGCGGCACCAAATTCGAGCACGAATGTTACGACATCGGCCACCTCTACAATCTGGCGCATTTTGTAGATGCCGGTCTGGTCAAGCCACCGTTCCTTATCCAAAGCATTTTCGGCATTCTCGGCGGCGTCGGTGCCGAAATGGAAAATGTCATGTTCATGAAACAGACCGCCGACCGGCTGTTCGGCGAGGACTACGTCTGGTCGGTGCTGGCCGCCGGCAGGTTCCAGATGCCCTTCATCACCCAGGCAGCGATGATGGGTGGCAATGTCCGCGTCGGACTGGAGGACTCGCTCTTCATCGGCAAGGGCAAACTGGCCAAATCCAACGCCGAGCAGGTAACAAAAATCCGCACGATATTGGAAGAACTCGGGCTGCAGATTGCTTCGCCCGAGGAGGCCCGGGAGGTACTCGGACTCAAAGGTGGCGACAGGGTGAATTTCTGATGAGCAACGATATGCAAGAAGCAAAAGTCCAGTTCAATTGCCAGGGCACCGCCGTCGGCAAGATGCGCAATGATTTGCTTGTGACCATGGAACAGCCCTTCCAGGAGGGCCCGTTCGAAATGGCCACCGATGAGGGGGCGTTCCATGGCGGCGACGCCAGCGCGCCGCCCCCTCTTGCGCTGTTTGTCGGCGGACTGACCGGCTGCATCATGACCCAGATCAGGGCGTTTGCAAAACGGCTGCGCGTGAAGGTCGACGACCTGAAGGTCGAGACGCGGGTGGTGTGGGACTGGCAGGCCACTGGCAGAACCTATGAGACCGCGCCACGCAGTTTCGAGATCGACATTCTGATCGACAGTCCCGATTCCGAGGACAAGATCATCGAGCTGATCGAGACGTCAAAAAAGGGCTGTTTCATCGAACAGACGCTCGGCCGATCCAATACGATCAATCACCGTTACAAGATTGCCGGGGATTGGAAGACGGTGTAGGCCATGGACTCACGGCCAGGGTCGAATCCGATTGTAAATCAACACCTTGATCAAATCGGCCGACTCAAATCCGCAGCACGCCGATCCAGGCTCGCGCGATGGTCAAAAACACTTCCTTTACAGCTGCTTATACCCTGCAGTTGAATCAGCTTGGCAACACGCTCATCAACGTGATCAGTGCGCCATGAACAGCGGAACAGGTGGCTCCTCAAGCATTGTTCTTGTTACACCGCCAAACAACCGTTCGCGCAAGCGCGAATGCCTGTAGGCGCCCATGACGATCAGCTCCGCCGACACGTCGACGGCATGCCGGCCAAGCACATGCGCCGCCTTTCGCTCGCCGCTCGGCAGCCGGTCTACCGTCACATTGACGCCGTGACGGGCGAGATATGTGGCGATATCGGCGCCCGGCTCCGGACCGCTATCGCGCTCGTTTGCCACCGGATCGACCATGGCAACATGAACCTGTTCAGCGCCGGTCAACAACGGCAAGGCCTCGCTCACCGCCCGCGAAGCCTCAAGCCGCGAATCCCAGGCAATCATCACCCGTTTTGGCGACAGCGTGGCACCGCCGCGTTTGGGCAGGACAAGGACCGGCTTTCCTGAATCAAACAGCGCCCCGTTCAGCACAAAGGAGCCAAGCCGGTCGTCTTCGCGGAGTTCCGGCCCGAGCAGGGTCAGGTCCGTGTAGCGTGCTCTTTGCCCAACGACTTCATCTGTCCAAGCCGCTTCGGCATAGTCACCTGTCACATCGACCGATTGTTCACTCGCCGAAATCAGCTTCGTGACGTCATCGGTTCGTTTTTGCAGATTGGCAAGATCGAGTTTCCGCTCCGCCATCCACGGCTCGGAAATCATCGCGGCGTATTCGCCGACGGGGGGTGGGGCAGCCACCGAAACGACAAACACCGACAGATGGGCGTTGCTGTCACCGGAGAGGGCGAGCGCGGTTTCAAGGTCAGCGTCCGACTGGTCGACGCCTATGACGGAAAGCAAGGTCTTGAGTGTCATGCCGGAAATTCCCCTACATCATTCGGACGACTGCCACCCGAACTGGAACGACGTTAGCCCTATCTCCTTTGGAAGCCTTTGCGCTGGATCAATGAAAGAATGCTGGTCGCAACGGTATCTTGAAGTCATTCGAGGTTGATACGGAGCGAAAACATGAAACGAGCTGAATTGGCGGTCTTGCTGGTTTTGGCATTGGGCGGAACAGCCATGGCCCAGGACATGTCCTATGGCGAAGCAGAATTCATGAGTTCATGTGCGAGCTGCCACGGCATCGAAGCGCGCGGAGACGGTCCCATGCAGGAAGTGCTGCGGCAGCGCCCGGCTGACCTGACTGTCCTTGCGCGGGAAAACGACGGCGTGTTTCCCTACAACCGGGTCTTTTCCACCATAGACGGCCGGTTTCAGGTGCCAAGCCACGGCGACCGGGAAATGCCGATCTGGGGCCGGCATTTCATTGAGGAAGACACCAAGACCTTTGGTGACAAAGCCGGTGAGATCGTAACCGACGAGCGGATACACGAACTCACCAACTATATTAAGACACTGCAGAGGTAGCAGAATGTCCAGTCGTGGTCGGACCCTTAAAGAATCTGGCTCAGTTGCATGGCGACGGACATGTCGCCTTCGACCTTCAGCTTGCCCTGCATGAAGGCGCCTGTCGGGTCGAGTTCACCCGCCGTCATTGCCATCAGATCGTCAAGCGACAAGCTGATCGTGCAATCAGCCGGCGCGTCTTCCGTCGAGACGGTTTTGCCGTCAATGACGATAACTCCGGCTTCGCCGCAATCAAATTTCACTGTCTTGTCAAAGCCGCCTTCGGCAACCCGGCCGCTGATTTTTTCGACGATCGACTCAATGCTCATTGTCTGTTCCTGTCCTGATTTCGAGGGCTGACTCACTGCGACCTGAAGGTTGCCGTGACGGGTTAGGGTTGATTTCGGATATAGCCGCACATTGACGCTTACGTCAACGTACATTAGCGTCGCCCGAACCTTGGCAAAGACTGGACAGGTCCGCTGCCACGCCCGCTTTTCGGAGACCATTTATGCAGTTTACGCCCGAACATGAACAATTGCGGCAAACGGTCGCCAAGTTCATCGCCAGCGATATCAACCCCCATGTTGATGCCTGGGAGGAAGCAGAGCAGTTTCCATCGCATGAACTGTTCAAAAAAATGGGTGATCTCGGGCTGCTCGGCATCAAATATGACCCGGACTATGGCGGCCTGGGTCTGGATTTTTCCTATTCGATGGTTCTTGCCGAAGAGATGGGAGCTGTGGATTGCGGCGGCGTACCGATGGCCATCGGCGTGCAGACCGACATGGCAACGCCGGCCCTCAATCGCTTCGGTTCCGACGAGTTGAAACAGCAATTCCTGGCACCGGCCATCGCCGGCGACGCGGTGGGTTGCATCGGTGTCTCTGAACCGGGCGGCGGATCGGATGTGGCGGCGGTCAAGACCACAGCCCGGAAGGATGGCGATGATTATGTGATTTCCGGCACCAAGATGTGGATTACCAACGGCATGAAAGCCGACTGGTGCTGTTTGCTGGCCAATACCTCGGAAGGCCGCAAACACGAAAACAAATCGCTGATCATGGTGCCGATGGACACGCCCGGCATCGAACGCAGCAAGATCAAGAAGATCGGAATGAATGCCTCCGATACGGCACAGCTGTTCTTCGACGACGTGCGCGTGCCGCAGCGCAATGTCGTCGGTCGTGAGGGCATGGGTTTCACCCTGCAGATGCTACAATTCCAGGAAGAGCGGCTCTGGGCAGCGATCAATGCGCTGAAAATGCTCGACCGTCTGATCGATGTCACCATCAACTACACCCGCGAGCGTTCAACGTTCGGCAAACCGGTTTTGGACAATCAGGTCGTCCATTTCCGGCTTGCCGAACTGCGCACCGAAGTTGAAGCGCTCAGGGCGCTGAGCTGGAGCGCAGTTGAACAGTACATTTCCGGAAAGGACGTGACCCGTCTGGCTTCGATGGCCAAGCTGAAATGCGGCCGGCTCAGCCGCGAGGTCGCCGACAGCTGCCTGCAATATTGGGGCGGCATGGGCTTCACCTGGGACAATCCTGTCAGCCGCGCCTTCCGCGACGGACGCCTGGCCTCGATCGGCGGCGGCGCCGACGAGGTCATGCTCGGCATCATCTGCAAGCTGGAAGGCACCCTGCCCGGCACGTCGAACCGGAAACCAGCATAGAAAAAGGCGGCCCAGAGGCCGCCTCAGTCATTCTTTTCCTGTCACTCCTGCATCATCTCAGCTTGATGCACTTTCCGCGTGAAAGATAGGTGCCCTTCGGGCAGGCCTGATTCAGCGGCTGCAACTGCTTCAACGGCTTGAGCGGAACCACTTTGGTTGCCGGACGGTTGATCTGCAGCTTGATGCATTTGCCGCGGACATTGACAAAGCCCCTCTTGCAGACGATCGGCTTCTGCACCTGCGGCTTGTCACAACGCTGACCGTTCCAGCGGGTACCGCGCGGGCATACGCATTTGCCCGAGGAGGTGCGGATCTGGCCCGGCAGCAACTTGCACTGGGCCGGAGGTGTCACCGCTTTGCGGCATGCGCCACGGATCAGTTTGGTTCCGCGCGGGCATACACATTTGCCCGATTGCGTCCGGATCTGGCCCGGCAGCAGTTTGCACTGAGCCGGAGGCACAATCACCTTGCGGCACGCGCCACGAACCAGCCTTGTGCCGCGTGGGCATACGCATTTGCCCGCTTGCGTCCGGATCTGGCCCGGCAGCAGCTTGCACTCGGCCGGAGGCACAATCACCTTGCGGCACGCGCCACGAACCAGCCTTGTTCCACGCGGGCACACGCAATTGCCCGCTTGCGTCCGGATCTGGCCCGGAAGCAACTTGCACTGGGCCGGAGGTGTAACCACCTTGCGGCACGCACCACGAACCAGTCTGGTTCCACGTGGGCACACGCACCTGCCCGACTGTGTCCGGATCT
>JAJFHT010000010.1 GCA_021775495.1 Hyphomicrobiales bacterium
CACATCTCCAATATCAATATCCAGTTCAAAGGACCGGAGCGAGCGACCAGCATTTGCTATCTTTATGCTTGGCACCGGTATCTGCACGGCGACCGGGATAGTGAACTGTGGGGGCAGTACCATCACGAGTTCAGACGTACCGACAATGGTTGGAAAATTGCCAAACTCGTTCTGTGTGCGGCAGGTATGGACGGGTTCCACCGTGAGACGATGCATCCGATCGGACGGCGCCAAGGGAGTAATCCTTAAGCTTGCTCTGACCACTTTTGTCCTTGTCATGAGAGTATGCGTGCGCAATGTCGGCCTGGCCGCCGACTGAATCGCCTGGCCAGAAGAAGCGGCCTGCGAATGCACCTTACGAGAGCCCGGCAAAATCTGGTTTACGCCCATATTTGAACAGTCAAAGTAGGGGAAATCACATGAAACACGCTGACAGCTTGCAGGGTCTTCTGGACAAATCAGCAATTGCCGATGTGATTCACGCTTATTGCCTGCATTTCGACCGTGCCGACGCGGAGGCAGTGGCTGCACTTTTCACCGATGACGCCGTGGTGGATTACGGTCCGGACGTGCCGACAATGAGCGGGTTGGACGAGATCAAACCCATGGTCGCCAAGGGGTTGGCTGACCTGTTTGCGGCCTCCAGCCATCACGTTTCCAACATCATGATTCAATTCGAAGGACCAGACCAGGCAACCAGTATCTGCTATCTCTACGCCTGGACCCGATATCAGAAAGGTAACCGGGACGGTGAACTGTGGGGGCAGTATTATCAGGAGTTCCGACGCACTGCAGGTGGCTGGAAGATCGCCAAACTGGTTTTGCGCGCGGCGGGGACCGACGGTTTCCACCGTGAGACAATGCATCCGATCGGGCGGCGCCAAAAGGAAAAACCGTAAGCTCTGCCGCGTTCACCATGGTCAGGTTCTGGCGCGACATCGGCCAGGTTGCCGGATCTGTGACTTGTTGTATTAAATGGTGAGCCCGCACGGGTTCGAACCGTGGACCTACTGATTAAAAGTCAGTTGCTCTACCAGCTGAGCTACGGGCTCCCGGGGGCTCTGGCTTCAAATCACCGGCCCGGAATTGCGGCGGAACATAGGGATGCCGGGCAGGGCGGTCAACATCAAATTCTTCGCTTCGTGCTATGAATTCGCGGCTATCGGTCGCGCCATACACAAAGGTGATTGGTTCGTGTGCAATGGTGCGTTTATATCCGCCGGGAAACTTGGGTGAACAATTTGGAGCAAATCGGCAAATGGCGATCGATGTCGGCATCTTAAGTGCTGCGGGAGCCGGCGCAATTTCGTTTCTGTCGCCATGCGTTTTGCCGCTGGTCCCACCCTATTTGTGTTACATGGCCGGCGTTTCGGTCGATGAGTTCCGGGCAGAGGCGGATGCCGGGCAGGTGCGACGTACACGCACGGCGCTGCTGACGGCTTCGCTGGCATTCGTCCTCGGTTTTTCAACGGTCTTTGTGATGCTCGGCGCAGGCGCTTCGACCATCGGCAGACTGTTGCGAATCTGGCAGGAGCCGCTGGCGATTGTCGCTGGAGTGATCATCATCATCATGGGGCTGAATTTTCTCGGTGTGCTTCGCATTCCGCTGTTGTCGCGCGAGGCGCGGTTTCAGGCCGGCGGCCAGCCGGCTAGCCTTGCTGCAGCCTACCTGATGGGGCTGGCGTTTGCGTTTGGCTGGACGCCCTGTATCGGGCCTATTCTGGGACCCATCCTCACTCTGGCGGGCGGCCGAGAGACGGTCGGCGAGGGAGCCTTGCTGCTGGCTGTCTACTCGGCTGGCCTAGGCGTGCCGTTTCTGATCGCGGCGCTGTTTTCCGGTGCTTTCATGCGCTTTTTGAGCCGTTTCAAGGTGCATCTGGGCAAGGTCGAAAAGGCCATGGGCGCTCTACTGGTCATCGCCGGAGTGCTGTTCCTCACCGGCGGTATGCAGACTTTCTCTTTCTGGCTGCTCGAGACGTTTCCGGCGCTTGGCCAACTCGGTTAGATATTCATTCCGCCGGTTTTCTGGAAAATCCCGAAACCGGCAGGGTTGCAAGAATGACGCCGGCCATCACCAGTGCAATTCCGACCCGATGATAAGTCAGGAACGCTTCTCCCAGAAACGTGACCGCCAGGAAAACGCCGTAGGGCGGCAGAAGGTACATGAAGACCCCCGTCACGGAGGGACCGAGATCCCGGAGCCCGTACTGGTAGCCTGAAAACGCAAGCAGGGACGCACATACGATAATGCCGGCGATATTGAGCCAGGCCTCTGCGGTCAGCGGTATCGTCGCCCCGGCCGCGATCTCGAACAGCATGAATGGAAACAGCAAGATGGCCCCGGCGGCGGCTATCAGCCCGAACAGTGCGGGGCTGGACACGTCCGACAACTTCCGGTTTCGATAGAGTACTGAATAGATCGACCAGGACAATGCTGCAGCGGCCAGCAGCAGATCGCCGAGATTGAACGAGAGGGCAAACAGAACCGCCAGACTTCCCTTCAGGATGATCACACCAACACCGGCGATGGCAATCGTGATCCCGGCTGCCTCGCGCGCGCCAATCCTGCGTCCGCCAAACATCGCCTCCAGTGCGACGATCATGACAGGAGAGGCGGTGTAGATCAGCGTGGCATTGGTTGCTGTCGTATGCCGCAGGCCGAGATAGACGATGGCACCGCAAATCCACATGCCAAGAAACCCCAGAACCAACAGCAGCAAGGGAGCCTGGCGCAGCACGTTTTGAACGCTGGCCCGTTCACGAAGGAAGAACGGACTGAGAATCAGCGCGACAGATGTCCAGCGGATAAAGGCCAGTGTGAAAGGTGCAATGTCGGCGCTGATGTGCCGGCCGAAGATCAGATTGCTGGAAAAAAACAGCGGCGTCAGACACATGACGACATAGGCAATGCCCGGCCGACCAAGAGGATCCGGTTTTTTCACGCAGTCGATATCCTGTTCTGGGGAGAAGAGGGTGTTAGCCCGCAGATTTGATTGGCATTCTTTTTTGGGACAGTGACACGTTTCGTCAAGCCCTGCTGCAACCCGAGCTGCAGATCGTTGCTGAATTCGTCCCTGGCGACTGCTGTTTCGAGGCCGTTATCACGCCAAGTGCAATTTCCTTGACATTGGAACATATATAGAACATAAAGGGTTCATTGGCAGAATACGGGAGATTTTCATGGTCGATTTTGCACAGGATGTCCTTTCATTGGTTTGCATCAGCACCTTTGTCATCAGCATGGCAGTCTGGATCGGTGCCTTTTGAGTGGCACGGAAAAGACACTTCTCCCTTTAAACCGTACCCGTTTGTTCAGGTGCGCACGCAAGTTCTGTGGAGGAGCGCGTGCGAACCGTCGTGAGACGTGCTGGATCGGCTGGACAGCACTCTCTGCTTGACCCACATTCGTGCCTGAAGGCACAGATTCTGTGTCATTGATGCAGGGAGTGGGAAATGGCGGTGGGTTCGGCGAAGAAAGACATTGCCGACAATCATGCGTCCGCGGATGGCGCGCCCCGGCACTTCATTCATCTGCGTGTCCACTCCGCCTATTCCCTGCTTGAAGGTGCGCTGCCGGTTGCCAGGGTTCTTGAACATGCGTTGAAGGACAGCGCTCCGGCGATCGCGATAACGGATACAAACAACCTTTTTGGAGCGCTGGAATTCGCGCTGAAAGCGGCATCGGCCGGCGTGCAGCCGATAGTCGGTTGGCAGGTGGTTAGTTGTTTTTCCGACCGCGACGCGGCTGAAAGCGTGCGCAGTGGTCAGCGCAAAATCACCGGTCCGGAAATTGCTCCGATCGTGCTGATTGCTGCAAATGAAGTGGGTTACGCGAATCTGGTGAGACTTGTGAGCCGCGCTTATCTGGACATTCCGGATGGTGAGCCCGTCCATATTCTGGCGGAATGGCTCGACGGGATGACCGCCGGCGTTGTGTGCCTGACCGGCGGGGCCGCCGGGCCGATCGGAATCGCTCTCGCCGAGGGCCAGACGGATCTGGCGGATCAGCGATTGCGTCTTTTGAAAAGCCTGTTTCAGGACAGGCTGTATGTCGAGGTGCAACGGCATGGAAAACATGATCGCGCTTTGGAGGCGGCACAGATCGACCTTGCCTATACCCAGGATCTTCCTCTTGTTGCGACCAACGAGGCGTTTTTCCCGACCGCCGACGATTTCGAAGCGCATGATGCGCTGATCGCTATTGCCGAGGGAACGGTCATTGCCGTTGAAGATCGGCGGCAATTGACGCCCGACCACTATTTGAAGACACAGTCCGAGATGATCGAGCTGTTTGCCGATCTGCCGGAAGCGATCGAGAACACCGTTGAGATCGCCCGGCGTTGTTCCTGGTATCCGCGCGAACGCCCATCTATCCTGCCGCGATTTGCCGGCGGTGACCTCGAGGACAGCGATGCCGCGGTCAATGCCGAGGCCGAGGCCCTGCGCAACACAGCACATGATGGGCTGAAGAGCCGGCTCGAAATACAAGGGACCAGCGCCGGCTTTAGCGAGGAGCAATATCGGGAACGGCTCGAATATGAGCTCGATGTGATCGAGCGAATGAAATATCCGGGCTACTTTCTGATTGTAGCCGATTTCATCCGCTGGGCTAAAACCCAGAACATCCCGGTTGGACCGGGCCGCGGCTCCGGTGCCGGATCTCTGGTGGCCTGGGCCCTGACAATCACCGATGTCGACCCGCTACGGTTCTCTCTTCTGTTCGAACGGTTTCTCAATCCGGACCGCGTCTCAATGCCCGATTTCGATATCGATTTCTGCCAGGACCGGCGTGACGAGGTCATACGCTATGTTCAGGAGAAATACGGCCGCGACCAGGTTGCACAGATCATAACTTTCGGAACGCTGCAGGCGAGGGCCGTTCTGCGCGATGTCGGGCGGGTCCTGCAAATGCCCTATGGGCAGGTGGACCGCCTGTGCAAGCTGGTGCCGGCCAATCCGGCAAATCCGGTCTCGCTCGGCAAGGCGATCGAGGATGAGCCCAAATTCGCTGAGGAAGCCGAAAGCGAGCCGATTGTCGAGACCTTGCTGCGCATTGCGCAGAAGCTGGAGGGCCTCTATCGCCACGCCTCCACCCATGCGGCCGGAATCGTGATCGGCGACAGGCCGCTCTACGAGCTTGTTCCGATGTACCGCGATCCGAGATCGGACATGCCGGTTACCCAGTTCAACATGAAATGGGTTGAACAGGCCGGCCTGGTGAAATTCGATTTTCTCGGGCTGAAAACACTGACGGTGCTGGACAACGCGATTGAACTGGTCCGACGGCGCGGCATCGATATCGACCTGGCCACGATACCGCTGGACGATGCGAAGACCTATGAAATGCTCACCCGCGGCGAGACCGTCGGCGTATTCCAGGTGGAAAGCGGCGGCATGCGCAAGGCGCTTGTCGGCATGCGGCCGGATCGCATCGAGGACATTATCGCTCTGGTCGCGCTCTATCGGCCGGGTCCGATGGAAAACATCCCAACCTATAATGCACGCAAGAACGGTGAAGAGGAATTCGCATCGATCCACCCAAAGATCGACCATCTCGTGCGCGAAACCCAGGGCGTGATCGTCTACCAGGAACAGGTCATGCAGATTGCCCAGGAACTGGCCGGGTATTCACTCGGGGAAGCCGATCTGCTGCGCCGCGCGATGGGCAAGAAAATCCGATCGGAAATGGATAAGCAGCGCAGCCGGTTCGTCGACGGCGCCGTGGAACGCGGGACCAACAAGCCCCAGGCCAACATGATCTTCGACCTGCTGGCGAAATTTGCCGACTACGGGTTCAACAAGTCGCATGCGGCCGCCTATGCGATCGTCTCCTACCAGACGGCATACATGAAAGCCCATCATCCGGTCGAATTCCTCGCCGCATCGATGACGCTCGATCTGTCGAACACGGACAAGCTGAATGATTTTCGCGGCGATGCGAAGCGTATCGGCATTGAAGTCGTGCCCCCCTCGGTAGCAACCTCACATCGGGATTTCGAGGTCGCTGAAGGAAAGATCTTCTACTCGCTAGCCGCCATCAAGGGCGTTGGCGACGCGGTTGTGGAACATATTGTCGAAAAGCGGACCGAGCGCGCCTTTGCGGGCCTGGAGGATTTTTTTGAGCGGGTCGATCCGCGGATCATCAACCGCCGCTGTCTTGAGAGCCTCATTGCCGCCGGCGCCTTCGACTGCTTCGGCCATGAAAGATCCGTTCTGACGGCCGGGATGGATCGCCTGCTCGGCCTGGCGCAACGCACCCATGACAATGCAAAAAGCGGTCAGGTCGATATGTTCGGCGCGGCAACCGGAGGCGAGCCGGAACGCCTCTCACTTCCGGCCGCCGAACCGATGCTGCCGGCTGAACAGCTCCACAGGGAGTTTCAGGCGGTGGGTTTTTACTTGTCGGCTCACCCGCTGGACGAATATGAACCCGTCCTTACAAAGATGCGGGTGCAAAACTGGTCCGAGTTTTCCCAGGCTGTGAAAAAGGGGGCAGCGGCCGGTCGTCTGGCGGGAACCGTGACGTCGAAACAGGAACGCAGGACACGTACCGGCAACCGCATGGCCATCGTGCAGTTTTCCGATGCCTCCGGTCAGTATGAAGCGGTTCTGTTTTCAGAAGCTCTTGCGCAATATCGCGATATGCTCGAGCCGGGAAATCCCGTTGTCGTTACCGTGGCGGCGGAAGAACGCCCGGAGGGGATCAACCTTCGTGTTCAGACCGTCCAGTCCCTGGAGATCGAAGCGGGTAGGGTACAAAAGGCCCTGCGTATATTCCTGCGAAACGCCGACCCGCTGAATGCCGTCTGTTCACGACTTGCCGACAAGGGAGACGGACAGGTCAGTTTCATCCTCATTAAGGACCAGGGTGAAAGTGAAGTCGAAATCGAACTTCCCGAACGTTATCGGATCTCGCCGCAGATTGCCTCGGCAATGCGGGCGATTCCCGGGATCGTTGAAGTCGAGATCGTGTAGACAGCGGAAATCCCGGCAATCACATCCTGTTTCAAGACGACGGTAGTATCCGATAAGTCTCTGAAACAATAAAGCATTCAACCCTCGAGATCTCGCTGCGGGCGGGCGCGGTGTCCCTTTGTGAATGTGTAACCTGTCTCAATTGCCTGGTCGCCGAATTTTCGACGCAGGGAATCGATGGCGCCTTCGGCAACGGCGCGTTTTGTTGATTGGGAATCGATGAATTCGGGAGGATCGGCACGCTCGGTGTTGCAAAGGTCACTCACACCGATGCCGATTAGCCGGTATTTCGTGCCGTCTGTCTCCTTTCGCAGCAGTTCAACACCGGTCTGAAAAATTTTATCCGCAAGCTGTGTCGGATCAGGCAATTGCCGATTGCGAGTACGCAATTTGAAATCCTGTGTTTTGAGTTTCAACACCACCGTTTGCCCGGCAATTTCCGACTTCTTCATACGTGCCGATACTTTTTCCGACAGTGATCTGAGCACCGGCACCAGGTCATCAAGGCTGGACAGGTCGGAATTGAAGGTGGTTTCGGAGGACACGCTCTTTGCCGCGCTTCGGGAGTGGACCTGCCGGGTATCGAGGCCTCGCGACAATCGAAACAGCCGCTGTCCCATTGTGCCGTACCTGCGCATCAACTCGGTTTCTTCCATGGTCTGCAACTGGCCGATGAGGCGTATGCCGTCCCGTTCGAGTGTGGCATTGAAGGCTTTCCCGACGCCCCAGATCAGGGAAACCGGCTTTGTGCCCAGAAATTCCAGCGCCTCCCGGCGTCCGATCACCGCGAATCCGCGGGGTTTTTGAAAATCCGACGCCACTTTTGCCAGGAACTTGCAATAGGAAAGACCGACCGACGCGGAAATTCCCAGCTCCGTTTCAATTCGATTGGAAAACCGTGCGAGAACGAGGGCCGCAGGCTCGCCATGCAACCGCTGTGTGCCGGCAAGATCCAGAAAGGCTTCATCAATTGATATCGGTTCGACAAGCGGGGTGAGGGCGCGCATCATGTCACGCAATTCACGGCCAACGCTGGAATATTTTTTCATGTCCGGCCTGATCACGACGGCTTCCGGACAAGCCTGCAACGCCTTGAACATCGGCATGGCCGACCTGACGCCATTTATGCGCGCTATGTAGCAGGCGGTCGATACGACACCGCGTTTTCCGCCGCCGATGATGACCGGTTTGTCGCGCAGTGTCGGGTCATCGCGTTTTTCGACGGCCGCGTAGAACGCATCACAGTCGATATGGGCCAGGGAGAGGTCGTAAAGTTCGGCATGACGCAGCAAGCGAGGGCTGCCGCAGCTGCCGCAACGGCCATTCATCGCTTGCTGGATGACCAGACAGTCGCGGCAAAACCCAAATCCGTCTGAATTGCTTGTCGACATTACCCTGCCGGGTCACGATTGAGATCAAAAAGTGAACAAAATCACGCTAGCTGTATCGAGCGCTTCAATCAATAGGAAAGCCCCAGTCGACCGGCAATTGCCGCTTCGGCGTCCTGCCAGTTTTCAGCCATGGTTATGCCGACGGGAAGCGGCGGCAGGAGCGGCACCAGTTCGCTGAAGGCCATCAGGTGGATCAGACCCGCATCCGGAACGGATTTTTGTACCGACACCAGATTGTGCGGAATGTCGTCGACAAAGACGACGGGCCGGTCAGTTTTTCCGCGCAGCCGGTGAATAGCCGGACCTTTCGCAGTTTCCGTCGTCAGCAATGGATAGGGAAACGAAACCTTGTCGAGCAAATTGCGCCGCCGGTCGCGATGGCGGTGAGGCATGGCGGTCAACATGACAATTTCTGCGCCGGCCGACAAACGCTGCAAACATTCGGACGCGCCTTCAACGGCTGTCTGCCAGTCCTCCTGAGCGGCAAAAAAACCGTCCAGAAGAGCGGAAACCCGCTCCGGTTCGACGACCGCACCGGTTTCTTGCTCAACGACATTTCCATGCAGCCTGAAGCTGTCGGTCTTCAAATGCAGTTGTTGTGCATTCAGAAAGCCGATGAACGGCCGCACGAATTCCAGAATGACCTCGTCGATGTCGCAGACAAGCAATGGGCGCGTGTCTCTGGACAGTTCATCTATCTGGCGGGCCGTTTCGGGATCATCGCTCATGTTGAATACAAATTCCGTTCTTCACCTCCCAACAGGGAACTGGCGGCAATATCCACCGATTCCGGTGCGTGGCCGCTGTGCTCGCAGAACTTGAGCAAACTCGGCTCGTGCGCCAAAAGAAATTGCAGCACACCCGCCATGAAGCCTCTTTCCTTTGCCGCTTCGCGGATCTGTTCCGCCTGAATGCCCGTCAGCGCAAGGAAACGAGGTAGCAGTTCGTCATCCCCTGCGACAAACAACAATCCATCAATCGCAATGGAATCAGCATCTTGTATCGGTTTTTTATTTTTTTGCATGAATAGTCTGGCCACAGCCTTGAAACATCATCAAACCGGCATAGCCCCATGCCCTGGCACCCGCAAGCTGCCTGGTGTCTCATCGGCGGGGCTTTTCACGGAAAATCGACGCCGGGTTTGCGTTTCGTCAATCAAATCGCGTTAAGATCGTTCGCAAGTGGAAATGGCGGAGCGGGATTGGCGACGTCCACAGCTTTACCGGGGCGAGATTGATGGCCAAAAAAGTGATGATCGTGGAAGACAACGAGCTGAACATGAAGCTCTTCAAGGATCTGATCGAAGCCAGCGGCTATGAAACGATACGCACCCGCAACGGGCTGGAAGCGCTGGATCTTGCCCGCGAGCATCACCCGGATCTGATCCTGATGGATATTCAACTGCCCGAAGTCTCCGGCCTTGAGGTCACGAAATGGCTCAAAGAAGATGACGACCTGCATGTGATTCCGGTCATCGCCGTCACCGCTTTCGCGATGAAAGGCGACGAGGAGAGAATCCGCCAGGGAGGCTGCGAGGCTTATATTTCCAAACCGATATCGGTTCCCAATTTTATTGAAACCATCAAGTCGTATCTCGGCGATGCCTGATCGACCCGACGGAACCAATTTCCAGGAGACCACCTCAAGATGACCGCGCGTATTCTTGTCGTCGATGACATTCCCGCCAATGTGAAGTTGCTGGAGGCCCGGCTCACCGCCGAATATTTCGAAGTGGTGACAGCGGGCAACGGGATTGATGCGCTGGAAATATGTGAGACCGACAAGATCGATGTCGTTTTGCTGGATATCATGATGCCAGGAATGGACGGCTTCGAAGTGTGTCGCCGTCTGAAATCCTCAAAAGCCACAGCCCATATCCCGGTCGTCATCGTCACCGCGCTTGATCAGGTTTCAGACCGAATCCGCGGCCTCGAATGCGGCGCTGACGATTTTCTGACAAAACCGGTCAATGACATGCAGTTGGTCGCCAGGGTCAGGAGCCTGGTCCGGCTGAAAATGCTGACCGACGAGTTGCGGTTGCGCGCCGTGACCACGCGAGGAATCGGCCTTGAAGACCTGATGCGCGGCGCATCGGCTCACGGAAAAGACAGTCAACCACGTATCCTGCTCATTGATGAACGTCCGTCCTCCTATGAACGCATCTGCAAAATGCTGAAGGGAATCGCGGTGGTTGATGTGGTAACGGAACCACAGGCCGGGTTCCTGCAGGCGGCCGAGAATCCTTACGAATGTGTCGTGATTTCAACCGGGTTTTCCGACTACGATCCGTTGCGGATCAGTTCGCATCTGCGCTCGCTCGATCGCACGCGCTATCTTCCGATCATACTGATTGCGGAGCAGGGCGAGGACGAGCGAATCATGCGTGGCCTTGATATTGGAATAAACGACTATCTAACCCGGCCAGTGGATCAGCAGGAACTGGCTGCGCGCCTGAACACGCAGATCAAACGCAAGCTTTACAATGATGCCTTGCGCGAGAACGTGACGAACACCATAGAGATGGCCGTCACAGACGGGCTGACCGGCCTGCACAACCGCCGTTATCTCGACAATCATCTGAAAAAGCTCTTTGAGCGCGCGAAATCGCGCAAGTCGCCATTGTCGATCGTGATGACCGACCTTGATCATTTCAAGTCTATAAACGACACGCACGGCCACGATGGCGGGGACGAGGTACTGCGTCAGTTCGCCGATCGAATGCGGAAGAAGATACGTGGCATCGATCTGATTTGCCGGTTTGGCGGCGAAGAGTTTGTCATTATCATGCCTGACACCCATGCGGACATCGCTGCCAAAGTTGCCGAGCGCATGCGTCTTGAAAACGACACGGCGCCGTTCCTGATCAATGATGGCGAGACCAGCTTGAAGGTCACGGCAAGTGCAGGCGTTGCCGGCATGGATTTCAGTAACGACACAGTCGAGTCACTCATGAAGCGTGCCGATCTGGCTCTCTACGAAGCCAAATCAGGCGGGCGAAACCGGGTGGTCACCAAGGTCGGCGACAGAGAACCGGAAGCGCGCTCCGCATAATCCGATTCCACCTGCCCGAACGCTTCTAATTTCGACCTGTTTAGGCTAGATAGTCTAGGTCATAGACCCATAAACAGGATCGAAATGGTATGAATCAATTTGTTCGGATAGGTGGCGCGAGCTCGCAGGAAACCTTTCGGTTTTCAAGAGCTTGCAACGCTGTAGCCGGGCAAATTGATCATATCCGCAGGACGATGAAACTGCTGCGATCTGCAGCGTCAAAGCGCTTGAATGGGCAACCAGCCCATTCTGCGCGCTTTTCCTTGCATATTTTTGCAGTTTCAACGCCATTTCGACCCTGTTTATGAGTCTATGACCTAATTTCCGGTCGCGAAACAGCAAGCTGGCCAAGGGCGTTTATATGAGATTTTCCAACAGTACAGTTCGCGTGTTCGCGCTGTGCCTGATTCTGATGACATCGGTATCCGGTGCATGGGCGCAGCTCTTCGAAACCAAGGCAGTGAATGCACTGATGATCGATGCCGGATCCGGCACGATCCTTTACGCAAAAAATCCCGATAAGCTCATCCCGCCTGCGTCGCTCGCCAAGTTGATGACCATGGAAGTCGTGTTCAACGCGCTGAAGGTCGGACGACTGTCGCTGGATGATGAATTCCAGGTCAGCGAAAACGCCTGGCGAGAGGGCGGCGCGACATCCGGCGGCTCGACGATGTTTGCCGAGCTGAAGTCCACGATCAAGCTGGAAGACCTGATCAAGGGCGTCATCATTCAGTCGGCCAATGACGGCTGTATTATCATTGCGGAAGGCATGGCCGGCTCGGAAGAGAATTTCGCGATCCTCATGACCGAGCGGGCGCGGGCTATCGGATTGCCAAAATCCGTGTTCAAGAATTCGACCGGTCTGCCGGCGGAAGGCCAGTTCGTGACGGTTCGCGAGCTCGCCAGGCTTGCGCACCACATCTGGCGCGAATATCCGGAATACTACAAATATTATGCCGAACCCCAGTTCACCTGGAACAAGATTCTCCAGCGGAATCGCAACCCTTTGCTGCGCATGGATATCGGTGCCGATGGCCTGAAAACCGGATTCACTGAAGATTCCGGATATGGAATTGTCGGCTCGATCGATCGCGAAGGCAGGCGTCTGTTTGTTGCCATGAGCGGCATGCAAAGCAAAAACCAGCGGGCGGAAGAGGCCCGGAAAATTCTGGATTGGGGTATCCGCGCATTTGAGGAAATCGAACTCTTTGCGGAAGATGAAATTGCAGGCGAAGCAAAAGTTTATGGCGGTGACAAATCGGGCCTGCCCCTGTCGGCCATAAATCCGGTTTCCATTCTCGTTCCGATCACCAATCGAGATCGACTCAAGGCCCGTATCGTCTACCAGGGGCCGGTGGAGGCTCCGGTCGAAGCCGGCACCCAGGTCGGTGTCCTGCGTGTCTGGATCGGAAAGACTCTCAGCCAGGAAACCAAACTCTATGCCGCCGAGGATATCGGTGAGGGCAAGCTACATCAGCGGGCGTTCGATGCGGTGGAGGAATTACTAATCGGCTGGCTGAGATAGGAATTGTTCCAGGTCTCAAAGGCAGGCCGGTAGCTGGCCTCACGGATTTTTCCAGAGGTACGCTGTGTTGCCTGTCCGCTTTGGAACGGCGCTTCTTCGCTGCAATGGCTGCGCTATGGTTTCAATTCGCCATGCCATGTTCTACATCAGCACCTTGTCAACCGCCCGGCTCCAGGCGCGGAATCGGTTCTCAACCGGAGCCGTGCGTCGACTGAAGTGCCAGGGCGCCCATCAAACGCCAGAATGCGACGGGAATACTGGTTTGCAACGGGGACTGTTCATAACATTTGAAGGCGGCGAGGGGGCAGGCAAATCGACCCAGATTACCCGGCTTGCGAAACATATTCGAAAGCGCCGCCTGCCGGTCGTGACTACGCGCGAACCCGGAGGCTCACCGGGCGCAGAGGCGATCAGGCATGTGCTGCTGTCGGGAGCGGCCGAGACATTTGGCCCGGCAATGGAAGCCATTTTGTTTGCCGCGGCGCGCTCCGATCACGTCGAGCAGGTGATCAGGCCGGCCGTGGAAAATGGAAAGACCGTACTTTGCGACCGATTCATGGATTCCTCACGGGTCTATCAAGGCATTACCGGAGATCTCGACCCGCAATTCATGACCGCGCTGGAGCGCACTGCGTTGAACGGTCTTTATCCCGACATGACACTGATACTCGACATCACGCCGGAGGAGGGGCTTCGCCGGGCCGATGAACGACGTGGCAAGGAGGTTGCCGACCGGTTCGAAAAAGAAGGACTGGCCGTTCACCGCCGCCGTAGAAAAGCGTTTCTCGATATCGCAGGGGCTGAACCCGAACGCTGCGTCGTGATCGATGCCGGACGGGACGAAGATTCAATAGCCGAAGACATTGCGCGGGCGGTTGATGGGTTGATTGACGAGCGCCGAAGCGTCGTTAAATCAAGGCGGCACGGGTGAGGCATGTTTGAGCGCCTGTCCCCGGAACAACACGATACTCTGCCGGAAGTGCCCGAGCCGGCAGAAAATCCCAGTTTTTGCGGACATGACGCTATCGTCCGGCAAGTGGTATCTGCATATCAGACTGGCAAGCTGCACCATGCACTTCTGCTTGGCGGTCCGCAGGGTATCGGTAAAGCAACTTTTGCCTTCCACCTTGCCCGACACCTGCTGCAGTTTCCCGATCCGGCCGACGCGCCCAGTGAGCTGATCGCGGTCGACCCGCAATCATCTCTGGCGCGGCAACTGGCAACCGGTGCCCATCCTGCCGTTCTCTACCTCACGCGGCCACGCGGTCCGAAGGATGGCACATTCAAAACGGAGATCACTGTTGGCGAGATACGCCGAGTGAATAAGTTCCTGGCCATGACATCGCATGACGGCAGCAATCGGGTGGTGATCGTCGATTCTGCGGATGACCTGAATCGAAATGCGGCGAATGCATTGTTGAAAAATCTTGAAGAACCGCCTTCGAGGACGTTTTTCCTGCTGATCGCACATTCTCCGGGCCGTATACTGAAGACCATTCTTTCAAGGTGCCTGTCCATTCGGTTCGATCCGCTTCACGCGGATAAGCTGCTTGACGTATTGGACGCGCTTCCACTCGAAATGCCCGGCGACGAAGTGTCCCGAGCCTCCCTGGCCGAACACGCCAGAGGCAGTGTGCGAAACGCCGTTTTACTGACACAATTCGGCGGGTTTGAGATCTCGAAGGCAGCCGACGATGTGCTTGATTCGCAGGCATTCGACCCGCGCAAGGCGCATGAAGTGGCATCGGCGATCGGCGGTCGGGATCAGAAAATACAATTCGACATCTTCAACCAACACCTGCTCGACCGTTTGGCCGCGACCGCCCGGCAGCAAGCCGATGTGGGCAATACCACCGGTGCAGGTCGTTTCAGCGCCCTTTGGCAGGAAACGAGCCAGAACATCGTCGAGACCGAAATCTACAATCTGGACCGCAAGCAGCATATCGTCGGCCTGTTGCACCGGCTCAACCGTGCGCTGCAGACGGGATAGCAAAAAACCGCGCGATGCGATATCTGACCGCGACACACACGCCCTTCGAGAAAGTCGGCCATCAATGGCAAGAAACAGATACTACATTACGACCGCAATTTCCTATCCGAATGGAAAACCCCATATCGGCCACGCCTACGAGCTCATCGCGACGGATGCGGTCGCGCGGTTTCAAAGGCTTGACGGCAGGGATGTATTTTTCCTCACCGGCACGGACGAACACGGCATTAAGATGCTGCAGACCGCACGCGACGCCGGCATTTCACCCAGGGAACTCGCGGACCGCAACGCCGCCGAGTTTCAGCGCATGGCAACGGCGCTCAATGCATCGAATGACGCGTTTATCAGGACCAGCGAAGAGCGACATTACAAGTCGTCACAGGAAATCTGGAAACGCATCGCGGCCAATGGCGATCTCTACAAGGACACCTATGCCGGCTGGTATTCGGTCAGGGACGAGGCATATTTCCAGGAGAGCGAAACAGAATTGCGCGATGACGGAATTCGATACGGTCCCCAGGGCGCACCGGTCGAATGGGTCGAGGAAGAGAGCTATTTCTTCAAGCTGTCGGAATACCAGGACAGGCTGCTGAAACATTATGAAGAGTACCCGGAATTCATTGCGCCGCCTGAGCGCCGCAACGAGATCATCTCGTTCGTGAAATCCGGACTCCGGGACCTTTCGGTCTCGCGCACCACTTTCGACTGGGGCATTCCGGTGCCCGGAGACGAGCGACATGTCATGTATGTCTGGCTCGATGCCGTGACCAACTACATAACCGGTGTCGGGTTTCCCGATGAGAACGCTGCCAACTGGTCCTACTGGCCAGCTGACCTGCATGTCATCGGCAAGGATATCGTCCGGTTTCATGCGGTGTACTGGCCGGCGTTTTTGATGTCGGCCGGCATCGAGCTGCCGAAACGGGTGTTCGGCCACGGATTTGTTTTCAACCGCGGTGAAAAAATGTCCAAATCCGTCGGCAATGTCATCGACCCGTTTGTGCTTGCCGAACATTATGGTCTCGATCAACTGCGCTATTTCCTGCTGCGCGAAGTACCGTTTGGACAGGACGGCAACTACAGCCACGAGGCCATCGTCAATCGCACCAATGCCGATCTTGCAAATGATCTGGGTAATCTGGCGCAAAGATCGCTTTCGATGATCGCCAAGAACTGTGAGGGAAGGGTGCCGCAACCCGGCGCGTTTTCCCAAGAAGACAAGGCGTTGCTCGAGCAGGCAGATGCCGCACTTACGCAAGCTAGGAAGGCAATGAACGATCAGGCCATACATTCGGCACTGGCAGCGATTTTCTCCGTGATATCGAATGCCAATCGTTATTTTGCCGGACAGGAGCCCTGGGCGTTGAAGAAAACAGACCCGGACCGGATGGCGACGGTGCTCTATGTTACAGCCGAAACGATCCGGCGGGTCGGTATTTTGTGCCTCGCTTTCATTCCACAATCTGCCGACAAACTGCTGGATCTTCTCGCGGTTGAGCCGGGCGCCCGGAATTTCGAGAATCTGACGATGGAACACGCATTGTCTGCGGGTGGTGAACTGCCCAAACCGGAACCGGTGTTTCCGCGATATGTCGAACAGGAAGCAAGCTGAGTTCGTGACCCATGCTGGTTGACAGTCATTGCCACCTGGATTTTCCCTATTTCGAGCCGCAGCGTGATGAAGTGGTCGCCCGGGCGCTTGACGCGGGGGTTGAGCGAATTGTGACGATCTCCACCCGAGTCAAACAGTTCCAGACCGTGCTGGCGATTGCCGAGGCCTATGAACAGGTTTTCTGTTCGGTCGGCACCCATCCGCACAATGCGCATGAGGAACTGGATGTCTCAGCCGACGATCTGATCCGACTTTCGGCCCATCCAAAAGTCGTGGCAATCGGTGAAGCCGGGCTCGACTATTTTTACGACAAGGCACCGCGCGATGCACAGGCACAGGGTTTGAGAACGCACATTGCCGCGGCGCGATCGACTGGCCTGCCGCTTGTCATCCATGCTCGGGATGCCGATGACGACATGGCGGCAATATTGCGGGAGGAATACCGGCAGGGCGGCTTCCCCTTTGTTCTGCACTGTTTTTCATCGGGCCGGAAACTCGCTGAAACCGGTATCGATCTCGGAGGTTATGTATCGTTTTCAGGAATTTTGACCTTCAAGAATGCCCAATCGCTGCGGGATGTTGCACGCCGTGTACCGCCTGAGCGTCTGCTGGTCGAAACCGATGCTCCGTATCTCGCACCGGTGCCGCACCGCGGAAAGCAGAATGAGCCCGCTTTTGTTGCCCATACGGCGGCGGTGCTGGCGGACGTGACCGGTGTCAGCGCAGACGAAATCGGACGGATCACCAGCGAAAATTTCTTTCGGCTGTTCAGCAAGGTTTCATTGCCGGGACAGCCGCTTGAAGGCGAAAATCCGGCAAGCCAATGAACCGGCTGCGTCTGACAGTTCTGGGCTGCGGCTCGTCACCGGGTGTCCCGCGTATCAATGGTGACTGGGGCGCATGTGATCCGGGCAATCCGAAAAACCGTCGCCTGCGCTCATCGGCCATGCTGGAGCAGATCGATCCCTCTGGTGACACGACACGCGTGGTGATTGATACCAGTCCCGATTTTCGCGAACAGATGATCACGACCGGCGTCGAGCAGTTGGACGCCGTGGTCTACACGCATGCGCATGCGGATCACATTCACGGCATCGACGATCTGCGCAGCTATGTCATGAACCGAAAGCGGCTGATGGATCTTTACGCCGACGCGGAGACGCACCATCGTTTGATGCAAGCGTTCGGATATTGCTTTGTGACACCACCCAATGGCACGTATCCACCAATTGCCCAGGCGCGATTGATCGACCACGAAACACGGTTTCAAATCGATGGTGCTGGTGGCCCGATGACCTTGTTGCCATTACCTCAGGTCCATGGCGATATTCTCTCCCTCGGTTTCCGGATCGGCAACATTGCCTACTGCTCTGATGTCAGCGCACTGCCGGACGCGACCGTCGAGAAGATGCAGAACCTTGAGATCCTTGTCATCGACGCATTGCAGTATCGTCGCCATCCAAGCCATTTTTCGCTTGAAGAAACATTGCACTGGATCGAGGAGCTCAAACCAACGAAAGCCTATCTGACTCATATGCACATACCATTGGACTACGAGACCGTTCTGAAAGAGACACCCGATCATGTGCAGCCGTGTTTCGATGGTATGGTAATTGAGGTAACCCTTTGAACTACTTGTTTTAAATCAATATAGTTCAATTTTCATCGGCTTATGCATAGGCCGTTTGATGTCATGCGGGCATCGGTATAAGTTCCATAATATATCTTATGCGACTTTCGTTTGTCACGACAAGGTAGAGACGCGGCAGTTCCGCAAATTAGCGATGCGACACTCCCCGGCTTTGAATGGCCGGGATTTGAATCACGGAACTCTACACGATGAACAAGCGCGGACTCGACCGTCTGGAATTCATATAACGCATCAAAAGCCACAAGATTGGCATTACTGCTGCAGCGCAGTTGATGGCACTGAGCGGAACCAGATGCATCGATTGATGGCTGGCTAACGAGAGCATGGTGCTTGTGCCTTTTTGGACAATAGCAAATCCCTGCTCTGTCACGAAATGGGAAATTGAACTCTTGCCCTGCCTGA
>JAJFHT010000091.1 GCA_021775495.1 Hyphomicrobiales bacterium
TTGAGCCGACCGTCGTGAACACTGTGCAACCGATGCGCTTTGCCAACTGAATGGCCGCGGATCCGATCCCGGATCCGCCGGCGTGAACCAGAATGGTTTCGCCGGGCTGGAGCTTCGCATTGTCGAACAGCATGTGCTCGACCGTCCCGAAGGTGACCGGCGCCACGGCTGCAGCGATATCGGAAACCCCTGGCGGAGCGGGGACGAGCAGCCGGGCCGGCAGATTGATCAATTCCTGGGCAAAGCCGTCGAGGTGAAAGCCGTGAACGCCCTCGACATGTTCACACAGATTGTCGCGTTTCTCCCGGCAGGGCCGGCACAGTCCGCAGGTGCGGGCGCCATATATTGACACCAGTTGGCCCGGCAAAAAGCCGGATACGCCCGGTCCAAGGCTTTCAACGGTCGCCGAGGCTTCTGCGCCGATGACAAGCGGCAGTTTGCGTTTGGCAAACGCCATTCCACGCCACCCCCACACGTCGATGTGGTTCAGAGCGACAACGGCGATCCGTACCGTCACTTCGCCCGGGCCAGGCTGCGGTGGCGGCTCGAGATCTACGATTTCGAGCTTGCGGTCTTCGATCAGTTGCAGTGCGCGCATACAGGTTCCTGCCGGTGTTCGCGGTGAAGGTCGCGATCTAAACCGCTTCTCTGGTCATGACAAGGCAGGTATTCTGGCCGCCAAATCCAAATGAGTTCGACAGCACGCTGTTGATCATCGCGTGACGTTTCACATTGGGCACCACATCCAGTTCGATCGCCGGATCTGGGGTCTCATAATTGATGGTCGGAGGAATGGTTTCCTCAAGCATCGTCATCAGTGAAAAAGCGGCTTCGATGGCACCGGCGGCTGAAAGAGTGTGACCGATCATCGATTTGTTGGATGAAATCGGAATCGACTTCATGCGTTCTCCGAATACTGCAGACAATGACATGTATTCCATCTTGTCGTTTTCCGGTGTCGAAGTTCCATGCGCGTTGATGTAGTCGATTTCGTCCTCGGCCATTCCGGCGTCTTCAAGGGCGGCCCGAACAGCCCCGATCGCCGGTGATCCGTCCGGTTTG
Organism: Hyphomicrobiales bacterium; assembly: GCA_021775495.1. Lineage (GTDB taxonomy): Bacteria > Pseudomonadota > Alphaproteobacteria > Rhizobiales > Rhizobiaceae > JAJFHT01. The sequence continues at coordinate 1,063 of JAJFHT010000091.1, forward strand.
GAGCGTGTTCGGTGAAAGTCGTCGGCCTGTTCACCGCACCCGCGCACGATTCCCAGGACTTGCGCGCCGCGTTCAACCGCGTTCTCGAGCGACTCAAGGACGAACGCGGCCGATCCCTCCGCCATGACAAATCCATCGCGGCCCTTGGAGAACGGTTTGGATGCCGCTTCCGGTTCATCATTCTGGGTCGAGAGGGCGGAAAGCAGGGAAAACCGGATGAGTGCCTCGGCAGTTGCCGACCCGTCCGCACCTATTGTCAACGCGCGTTGACATTCACCGCGGCGAATGGCCTCGACGCCGAGTTGAATGGCGGTGGCACCTGACGCGCAAGCGGTCGAAAGCGTGATGGGGAGGCCGCTGGTTCCGAGCCGGTCGGCCAGATGGTCGGCGATCGAGCAAAACTGTGATCGTTCGAATGCGTCTTTGGCATCGCCGCGGCGCGCAACATCCAGCAAACGCCGGTAACCGTCATCTGCTTCGCCGCCAGCCATATCGTTCAGGGCAAATCTTGTGTTCCAGTCCGTCTCCACCGGCGGGGCCGCAAGAAACAGCGGGCCATCGAACCGATCTCCATCCATACCGGATTGTTGGGTGGCTTCGACAGCGGCTGTTTCTGCCAGCTCGTAGGTCAGTTCCCAAGGACCTTTGCTGCTGGATTCAAGGAAATCCACCATTCCGGATATGCGCGTGTTCAGATGATCCGTCGGAAAACGCGTGATCGCGTGAATACCCGATTTACCTTCGGTCAGGGCGCGCCAGTTTTCGTTTTTTCCGGTCCCCAGCGATGTCACAACGCCGAAGCCTGTTACCGCCACAATGGGACGGTCAAGATGATCGGTATACTTCGTCATCACAAGTCTCCTGCAAGCCGCTCAGCTTGCGGTTACCAGGGCCATGCCCTCGTTGCGATTATAGCCGATGCTTGTGGCCAGCACCGATCGGAGATCACCATTGAAATCGGATTCGGTATTTGCATCAAATGTCGGAAATGCCGTATTCTTGCTGATGCTCAATGCCGCCAGAGCGATAGCAAACGGAAACTGGGCTTCCTTCAGATGGCCTGTCATGTTCGAAAAACAACGCAGCCGTGCGGACGGCATATCCCCAAACGCGCCCAATTCGGCCAGCGTCGCCCGGTGCGCACCCGAGGCACCGGAAACCACCAGCAATTCCGGGTCGTTTTCACCGGCTGCCTTGTGGGCCATCTGCAAAATTTCATTTTCGAAACGATCTGCATCAGAGCGGTTCGCACGCCCCGAAACCACGGAAGTGATACCGGCATAGGCACGGCGATTTCGCGCTGCCGCGTGCTCGCTCGATTCCAGAACCAGAAAAGCCGCACCCGATCCAGTGACGACCCCGCCGCCGGGAGCTGCTTCCCGGTCCGCTACGGGGCGCCAGGGTGCCTGATGCAGAAATCCACCAAGCTCGTAGTTGAGCAGCATGTCCGGATGCTCGCACTGAAAAGCTGCGCCGACCAGTACGTGGCTGCTCTGGCCGGATCGAATGCGTGCGACGGCGGTTTCGATTGCTGAGACTCCGGATCCTTCTTCACCCATGAATGTGCGTGATGAGCCGGTGACCTTGTGGACAATCGATATGTTTCCGGCCAGCAGATTGGACAGCTGCGCCAGAAAAAGGGTCGGGCGCAATTCGGTCGTCAGTTTTTCGTTGATCAGGACATCGCGGTCATTTCGCCGTTCGGATTCCGCCAGTATCGATCTGTCGACCTCGACATCCCGCTCGCCGCCTCCGGCGGCCGCAACCAGATCCATGCTTGCGCACAGCTCGATATCATCCTTGATACCGGCATCTTCCAGCGCGAGACCGGCCGTATAGGTGCCCAGCCGCTGCCAGGTTTCCATTTGGCGCTGATCGCCACGTTTTGGAATCTGCAGACCCCAATCGATCTCCGGCAAGGGATGGACACAATAGGGAGCGAAACGGTCGCAATCGATGAGAGCGGCGTCACCGCCAGCCTGGAGCTTTTGCCAGTGGGCATCCGTTCCTTCGCCGAGTGATGACACAAGGCCGATGCCGGTAATGGCGACATCATGTTCACTCATGGCACGAATCCCTGCTGATGTATTGCCTTCCGAAACAGGCCGGATCAGGCAGCTTTAGCTGATACCAGTTCGTCAATCTTGCCGCAGAGGTTTTTCATCACGAAATAGGCATCTGTGGGTACATTGCCGTCGTTGACTTCCTGGGTCCATTTTTCCAGGGGAATCTTGATCCCGAATTCCTTGTCGATGGCAAATACGATGTCGAGGAAATCGAGGCTGTCGATCCCCAGGTCATCAATGGTGTGGCTTTCCGGCGTGATCGTCTCGCGATCAATTTCGCTTGTGTCGGCGATGATTTCAGCGACCTTGTCGAAGGTATTGGACACGGGCAGTTTCCTTGCTTGTCGAACTGTTGACCAAAAAGGTTATTCGGCGCGTGTCTAGCCGGTTTTGGCAAACAGTAAAAGGGGTGACATGTGATCCGAAATACTGGTGGTTGAGGCGCGCCGGATGGGTGATCAAGCGGATTTCAATTGACGCGGCAATGCAGATCGGGTGGTGTCTTGCCGTGTCGTCGGGGCTTTGAGAGTGGCTCTCAGATATCCATCATCCTCAAAGGGTTCAATATCAAGGACGGAATATATGTTGAAATCCATCATCCAGTCATTGTCCGCGGTCGCGATTGGTTTTTCACTGCTGACCGCAGGAATGACGTCAAGCGCGTTCGCTGCTGATTTCAAACTACGCGCGACGGCCAATTCCAACGAGAATGATGAGGATTATGACGGCCTCATTGTGTTCAAGAACTATGTCGAGAGCGCATCCAATGGCGCCATAGAAGTCGAGCTCTTCATCGGCACGCAGTTATGCTCCAAGGGCGCCGAATGCCTGCAAGGTGTCGCCGACGGTTCCATCGATATCTACATCTCCACTTCCGGTGGAGCGTCGGGGATATTCCCCTATGTGCAAGTGCTCGATCTGCCCTATCTGCTTCGCGATGATCGCGTTGCTGAAGATGTCATGCAGGGCGATTTCGTCCGGACAATGCGTCAAATGTCGCTGGACGACTCGGAAGGCAAGATTCGCCTGATGACCATCGGAAACACCGGCGGCTGGCGTAATTTCGCCAATACCAAACGCCGGGTACAAAAGCCTGCCGACATGAAAGGCATGAAAATCCGCACCGTCGTTGCGGATTTGCCTCAGGAACTGGTCAAGGCGCTCGGAGCGTCACCGACACCGATTCCATGGCCGGAATTGTTCACCTCGTTTCAGACCGGCGTGGTCGAAGGATCAAAGAACGGCATCACCGATATAATGGGCATGAAGTTCCCGGATGCCGGCCTGAAATATCTGACCCTTGACGGCCACGCCTATATGGGTGCGCTGTGGTGGATGAATAATGATGTGTTTGCATCATTGCCGGGAGACCTGAAACGGGTCGTTGTCGACGGATTCTCCCAGCTCCAGCAGGCGACCTTTGCGTCACCGAAGCGTAAATCCATCAAGGCCTATCAGGATTTTGTAGCCGGCGGTGGTGATCTTTATGTACCGAGCCAAAAGGAAAAGGCTTTGTTCAAGGAGGCGGCTGCGCCGGTCTATGACTGGTTCAAGGCAAATGTGAAAAACGGCCCAGAGATTTTTGATGCCTTGGTGGCGGCTTCGGCCGAAGCGGAGGAAAAGATCGATGGCGGCGCGCTGATAGACGTCAAATAACCCGCTGCGCAAAGTCAGCCTTCGGTTGGCATGAGGATGACCGGATGGCCGATGGCGTCGCAGGCAGCGTGAAGCCTGGAGATTGGCCCTTCATTCGCGCGGCCAGTGCGTGGAGGTGAGTCCCTCCTTGCGCAGATTTGCCGCAATCCGGTGGGCTTTGTGGTGAGTACTGTCGATCTTCAACTGGACGGGCAGGCCAGCATAAATGTGGTCAAATGTTCCGATGCGCCACCGGTGAACATCCGGTTGTATAGGATATTGTAAAGTCCATACGCTTCGATGGCATGCCTGATAGATACCTTCAGGTTCAAGATATCAGGAATGCGCCAATTGCGGAGGTTCATCACGGCGATGATCGCTGCCATCGCTTCTGTGAACGGGCACAATCGTGCGAGCTGGTATCGTATTTGGCCATATACACGCCGCCAAGCTTCCGCGACGGACTTGAGCCTGCGGGTATGCCGACTTCCCGGCGAGAGTCTTTTCTGGTGAGAGCGATAGAATGGGCATTAGAAACTATTTGATCGAAGGCATTTCTGGCTCCGGCAAGACGTCAGTCTGCCTCGAACTGCGACGGCGCGGTTGCCATTCCATCAATGGTGACACTGAGTTGGCTTACCAGGGCGATCCAAAGACAGGGGAACTCGTGGATGGGTTTGCACACGAGCACCACATTTGGAACGTGGATGAAGTAAGAGCGCTGGTTGCCGACCAAAGCCATGCTGCATCATTCTTCTGCGGCGGCTCCAGGAATTTCTCCAGCTTTATTGATTTGTTCGATCGGGTTTTTGTTCTCGAGGTCGATCTGGACACGATGATCCGACGACTTGCCGAGAGGCCGGAAACCGAGTGGGGTGGAATATCTGCCGAACGACAACACACCAGTCGATTGCACGCAACGAAAGAAGATGTCCCGAAGGGTGGTGTCATAGTCGATGCCACTGCACCGATTGAACACGTCGTGGATGAGATTTTGGAAAAATGCAACTAGGTCACAGACGCCGACGCTCCGCCAGAATCATCGAAATGACTGGAACCAAGGTTGAAGCTTGATCAACTGATACCTGCTGATCGAGATGTTCCACACCATTGTCCTAAGGTCCTGACCCGAGATAGGCAAATCGATCTGGACCATCAATTGCTTCGGTATGAGCGAGACGCGTTCTAAGCTGACCCTACGTTAATCAAAAATCAATTCCGAACGACGACAATCATGTCGTGCAATTTGAACCGAATGCAACTTGATCATCTCGGGCTTCGTGTCGAGCTCTCAAGTTCCAAGGCGGTTCGACGAGCTATCTTGCAGAGGGGAATTGTACCCGGTCAGCGCGAAAACACTTCACAATGCCGGTACTCCGCTCAAATCCTACAAAATGGGTTGCGAGTATCCGGCGGCTCCGATCGTTGCAAGATTGCCATCATGGAAACCATCATCCAGAAATTGAAGATCGGATCGCCTTTGATTCTGACTGGCTGGATCGCATTGATCGTTGTTGTGATATGTCTTCTGGCAGTGGTATCGGCCGGAGCCGCCTATCAGATTTTCAGGCCCGAGGTCTTTGCCGCCAACTCCGGGTTCATTGTCGTGATCACGGTGATAATCGCGGCGATGCTCGCGGCGCCCGTCGTTTCGATCCTTCTCTACATGGTGCGCCATATCAATCGCCTGCATGAAGACCTGAAAGACGCCGTTCGCCGCGATTACCTGACCGGTGTGATGTCACGAGAAGCTTTCGTAAGCGAGGTTCAGGATCACCTTGAACTGTTTTCGGATCAAAACAGCAGTGGGGCTCTGCTCATGGTCGATGCCGACTATTTCAAGAAGATCAATGACCAGTATGGCCATGATGTCGGGGATGCAGCGCTGATGGTGATTGGAAAGGCCCTGAGAAAAGGCATTCGCCAGGGCGACCTTGTTGGCAGAGTCGGTGGCGAGGAATTCGCGATTTTCCTGAAGGACAGTGATGGCGATATCGCACCGGCGATTGCCGAAAGGCTGCGGTGTTTTGTCAAACATGCGGAAGAATGCAAATTGCTGCCGGGTTTGGAACTGACCGTGAGCGTGGGCGGGATTCTGTTCGACCGGCCGGTCAAATTCGATGAAATCTATAAGGCTGCCGACCGGCACCTTTACGAGGCTAAGAAACAGGGCCGTGACCGGGTCATCCTGGGATTCATCAACCAGAACCCCGAACTGCTTCCCGCTGGCGCGGCAATGCACTGATCCACGCCTCGGCGGCGAGTCATGAATTGAATCAAGAAGTCGCCGCAAACCGTTGAATTGAAATCATTCTAGCGAAACGGGAATAGCCAGGGGCGATAGTCGTCAATCAGAATGTGGGCTTCACGAATCTGCTCTGGCGTCATCTTCTTGACGATCTCCTCCTGGCTGATTGCCGCATCCGGATCCCCGCCGATGGCCGAGAGCACGTACCACATATAACCGCGCACCAGATCGGGTGCTTCGACACCGCGACCGACCTCGTAGTACCATCCGACCCCGGATTGCGCGCCGGGATGGCCTTTCATGGCGGCCCGCATGTACCATTCGAACGCTCGCCGGTCGTCCCTGGGTACACCGAGACCAAGAGCATACATGACGCCGATCAGCTCTTCGGCATCGGCGTTTCCCGCACGTGCGGCGGGCAGAAACTCACGCATCGCCTCTGTAAACTGGTTCTTTTCCATCATGTCCCGGCCACGTTCAATGTCCGCGTGTGCCGGGGCCGCGGCACTGTTGATCATGACCGCCATGATCAGTGTGGTGATATGAAACAGACGAGTCGACATCCGTCGCTCCATTGGTTTGTCTTGACGCTTCCGGTGGACTAAAACGCACGGGCGGGCATGTTGGTCAAGCCGCTGCCGGACAACACCATTGCCAAACCTTGGGATACGAGATTGAATTTACTGAAACCGCTTTATGCATTTCTGATTGCAACACTGCTTGTCTCGCTGGTCTCTCCGGATCAGCCGGTGCTTGCTGCGGAACTGCCTGAAGCGGTCAGCGAAGAGGACTTTCATCCCTTTGACAAAGAGAAAGCCGCCCTCGGGCGGCTGCTGTTCTACGACCCGATTCTTTCCGGCAATCGCAACATATCCTGCGGGACATGTCACAATCACGATCTTGCCAGCGCCGACGGTCTGTCGCTGGGGGTCGGCGAGGGCGGTAGCGGGCTCGGGCCCCTGCGCACAACCGGATCGGGACGGGGGCGTATCAGCCGGCGGGTGCCGCGCAACGCGCCGGCGCTTTTCAATCTGGGTGCGCGGGAATTCAATGCCCTGTTTCACGACGGCAGGGTTGCGGTTGACGACATATATGGCAATGGATTCAACACCCCCGCCGAGGAATGGTTGCCGGATGGGCTGACGACGGTGCTGGCTGCCCAGGCGATGTTCCCCTTGACGTCGGAAGTGGAGATGGCGGGCGATCCGGAAGAAAACGAGATTGCCGGTGCCAGCAATGATCGCATCGACGGGGTGTGGCCGATCATTGCGGGCCGGATCCGGACCATCCCCGCCTATGTAGAGATGTTCAAGGCGGCGTTCGAAGATGTCGACGGACTGGCCGACATCACAATTGTTCACATCGCCAATGCGATCGGGGACTTCATCAATTCGGAGTGGCGGGCGCTCGACAGCCCGTTCGACCATTTCCTCGCCGGGGACACGGGCGCTCTTGACGCACAACAGAAGGCCGGTCTTGAGCTGTTCTTCGGCACTGCCGGGTGCGCGGGCTGCCATTCCGGGAAGTTCTTTACCGATCATGAGTTCCATGCGCTGGCATTGCCGCAAATCGGGCCGGGACGGACACGGCAGTTCGATCCCTTTGCACGGGATCGCGGCCGCATAAACAAATCCAACCGCATTGAGGACGCCTATCGGTTTCGAACGCCTTCGCTTCGCAACGTGACGGACACAGGACCATACGGGCACAATGGGACCTATGCGTCGTTGGAAGGCATCGTTCGCCATCACCTCGATCCGTTGCTTGCCCTGAAGAACTGGGACCGGACGCAGGTCGTGCTGCCAAAGGATGAAAGGTTCGAACGGTCAGACTTCATTATTTTCGAGGATTTGCGCGAAACCGCCAGATTGGCGCGGAACGTCGATATCCAGCCTGTCAAGCTTGAAGACCGGGATATCCGTGCACTGGTGGCGTTTCTGGGAGCCTTGACCGACCAGAACAGCCTGCGCGGGAAAACCGGGAAGCCGCAATCGGTTCCAAGCAGCCTACCGGTGGATTAAGCGCAAATATCAACCGTTCTATGAGGGCGGTCTTCTCGATGTCTCTTCGCCGGCGGGTATGTAGACAATTTCGCTTTCGGCAAGAAATTCTATCGAATGGATGACCACCGAGTTATTATTGATTAGTGCGATGCTGTAGCTGGGAGCCAGCGGACCGATGCCCATCGCCCATTTCCCGGTAAACTCCGGCCAGCATGGATGGCTGATTGACCGGGGCGCGGAAAACGGAATACCGCAGAACGAGCCGGAAACGGTGTAGTGGCAGTGACCAAAAAACAGGTGGCGAATGACATCGCGATTGGCCTGGAGCGTTTCTTCGAAGACTTCAGGTTCCTTCAAACCGACCACATCGGCCGACCAGACACCGACTGCCACCGGGTGATGGTGCATGAACAGCAGTACCGGCATGTCGTCGAAGCGCGCCTTGTCCAGTTCGTTGTTAAGCCAGGCATGTCTGGCCGGGCACATGTGACCGGAGTGGGAGCCGGTTTCGACCGTGTCGAGGCAGATGCACCTGAAACCGGCGCTGTTGAAACTGTATTGCACGAAACCATCATCGTCGCGCGGAACCTGCGAAAAGACCGACTGGAAAACGTCACGTTTGTCGTGGTTGCCGATCATCAAATTGACGGTAAGCGGATAAGACTTCAGGAATTCATGCAGACGCAGATAGGACGTCTCGTCGCCTAAGTGGGTGAGATCTCCGGTCAGGACGATCGCGTCGGCATCGCCGTGATGTGCTTTGACATGGTTCATGCATGCCAAAAACAGCGCAGCCGGATCATTTCCGACAATCATACCGGAGTGCAGGTGGATGTCCGATATCTGCACGATCTTCATCGGCCACCCCAATTCGCAACCAGCGAGGCTCAGCACTTTACCATTTATGCTGTCGACGAACCCCCGCCCGTCACCTGCATCCCAGAATGACACAATAGGTTGAATCAGGAATGTGATGCAAGAAACCGCTGCCCGGCGGATTAATAGGTGGTTAACCAGGATAGGTCTTGTAACTTATATAAGACTTGATAGTGTGGACATTCTTTGTCGCGTGTGAGTCTGATCCTCGCACCACTCATCGCCTTGCCGTTCCGGGACCATGACCACCATCCTTATCGCCGGTGTCGCCGTCATCGATTTTGTTTTCAGCGTCGATCACATGCCGCGACTGCCAGAAAAGTACCGCGCGCGCGATGCGGCCATTGTCGGTGGCGGGTGTGCGGCGAACGCGGCTGTTGCAGTTGCGCGACAGGGTGGCACGGCGCGATTGGCATCGCGCCTCGGGCGCGACCGGGTCGGTGACATGATCATCGCAGATCTTGAAGACGAGGGCGTGGATTGCAGCCTTTGCCGAAGATTTGAAGGCGGCCGTTCTTCCTTTTCATCGGTTTTCGTCGATACCGGTGGTGACAGGCAGATCGTCAATTTTCGCGACGAAACCATCAGTTTCGACGCGCAATGGCTGGATCAGATCGTGCCGAATGAATTCGATGCAGTATTGGCCGACACGCGATGGCCGGAAGGGGCGTCTTCGGTGTTGACGGCGGCCCGCAACAATTCGCGGCCCGGCGTGCTTGATGCGGAGGCGCCGCTGCGGGGGTCGGAAGAGGCCATTCGTCTTGCCTCCCATGTGGCGTTTTCGGCGCAGGGTTTGCGCGATTTTACCGGGCAAGAGGATTTGCAGGCCGGGCTCACGGCTGCTGCTGATCAGACCGAGGCATGGTTATGTGTCACCGATGGAGAGGCCGGCGTGGCCTGGCTTGATGACGGGGCCTTTGCAACGTTCCCGGCTTTTGAAGTCAATGCGGTCGACACGCTTGGCGCCGGTGATGTCTGGCATGGCGCTTTCGCTCTTGGATTGGGCGAGGGGCAGACCGAGACGGAGGCAATCCGTTTTGCCAGCGCCGTTGCGGCAATCAAATGCACGCGTTTCGGCGGCCGCTCAGGCGTTCCGGATCGCCAGGAAACAGAAGCGTTTTTAAAGGAGTTCAAATGATGCAGCTTTCAGCCGGAAAGCTCTGGGGCATGCGGCGGATGGCCGATGGCGGTGGCTTGTTCAAGATGACAGCCGTCGACCAGCGTCCGCCGATCAAAAATCCGATTGCCAAGCACCATGGCACGGATGAAGCGCCCTATGGTGATGTTGCCAGATTCAAGGCACTGCTGATCGAGACCTTGCAGGGCGAATCCTCGGCCATGCTGCTTGATCCGCATTATGCCATACCGCGCGGTATTCAGTCGCTTTCTCCGGCCAAGGGTTTGATTGTCACGCTGGAAGATTCGCTGTTCGAGGAAACGCCCAGTGGCCGGATATCGGCTGAAATTGACGACTGGTCGGTTGAAAAAATCAAACGTATGGGCGGTGATGCGGTAAAGGTGCTTGCCTGGTACCGGCCGGACGCCGGCGATGCGGCGCTGCAGAAACAAAAGGATTTTACCCAGCGGATCGGCGATGCCTGCGCGCGCTATGCTATTCCTTTCCTGTTCGAGTTACTGGTCTATCCACTAGCCGGTGACGCTGACCAGACCAAAGACTATGTGGAAATGAAGAACAAAAAATCCGACCAGGTACTTGCCAGCGTGGAGGAGTTTGCCAAGCCGGAATATGGCATCGATGTTTTCAAGCTGGAAAGCCCGGTCAATGCAGATGATGTGCCCGGCGTCGGCGAAGAGGGCTGGGAGAACGTGCAGAAGACCTTCAATGAAATGGGACGACTGGCCGGACGCCCATGGGTGATGCTGTCGGCGGGCGCGGGAAAGGCGGCGTTCCGCAATATCATGACGCACGCCTACAAGGCCGGAGCGTCCGGCTATCTCGCCGGCCGCGCTATATGGCTTGATGCGTTTTCACATTATCCGGATTGGGATCGGATGCGGGCATTGCTTCAGGGAGAGGCGGTCGACTATATGCGTGATCTCAACGAACTGACCGACAGTGCGGCGATGCCATGGCACAGCCATTCGTGTTTTGGCGCTGAAGGAGCGCATTTTACGCCGAGCGATGCCTCTTTCCGCAAGTCTTATGGAGGATTTTGACGGCATGGCAACCATCGGCATTCTGCCACTTGGCCGTGAGACGTTCGACGTTCCGTTTGCCGAGGCCAATCTGGAGGCAATGCTGGCGGTGCTCGAAGCGTCAGGGCATCGCATCGTCGGGTCAAAAGGGCTGTTGTTCGATGCAAAGGCCACCCGAGATGCGATCGCGGTGCTCAAAGCGGACGCGCCCGATCATATCGTCCTGTTGCAGGTCACATTCACCGACGCATCGATGGCCGTCGAAATCGCCGGATCCTTCTCGCAACCCTTTTCGATCTGGGCGATACCGGAACCGAGGGACGGTGGTCGGCTGCGGCTGAATTCATTCTGCGGACTCAATCTCGCGGCGCATGCCCTTGGGCTGAACAACCGTGAATTCGGCTATCTTTATGCCGCTCCGGACCGGCCTGGAATTGACCACAGCGTAGGTGAATTGTTGGCATCCGGGCGACTTGCCAAACCGTTGCATCCACAAGCGGTCGATGCGCAGATAGAACCAAGTACCGCGGCCGAAGAAGCGGTATCGGCGCTTCAGGGCGCAAGAATAGGCCGCATCGGTGCGCATCCGGATGGGTTCGACACCTGCCAATATGATCCGGGCAAGTTGCAGGCGCTGGCCGGGATCGAGGTCGACGAAATCGATCTGAAAAGCATGTTCGATGCTGCAAAAGCCGTTGACCCGCAGGTGGTGGTGGAGGCGCGTTCAGCAGCGGAAAACTTGCTCGATGGTCTTGAAAATGTCGATCAGCAGCAACTGGACCGTTCGCTCCGTCTGAAGGGTGCCCTCGAGGCGCTGCGCAAATCCGGCAAATACGATTCCTTTGCCATCCGCTGCTGGCCGGAAACCTTCACCGAGTATGGCGGAGCGGTGTGCGGCCCCGTTTCGATGATGGGTGAGGCCCGTGTGCCGTGCGCCTGCGAAGCGGACGTTTATGGCGCTGCGACACTGATGTTGCTGCAGAAAGTTACCGGGAATGCGGTCTTTCTGACCGATCTGGTCGATCTTGATGTCGACGATGATACCGGTGTCATCTGGCACTGCGGGCAGGCGCCGATCTCAATGGCTGATCCGGATTTCACGGCGCGGGCGACCATCCACACCAACCGGAATATGCCGCTGCTGTTCGAGTTTCCGCTGAAACCCGGCCGCGTGACGTTTTTTCGGCTGAGCCAGGCGCGGGGCAGGACGATGGCAGTCATCGGCGGAGGGGAAATGCTGCAACGCCCGATGGCGTTTACCGGAACATCGGGCGTCGTCCGCTTTGACAATGGCGCCCGCAACACGCTTGAATCCGTCATGGGTGCGGCGCTTGAGCATCACATGGCACTTGTTTATGGAGACCACCGAAATGCTCTCAGAGCAGTCGCCCGGCAACTCGACCTTCCCGTCCTTGAAATCTGACGCTGCCAGCAACCAGCTGCGTTATGGTCTGAT
>JAJFHT010000092.1 GCA_021775495.1 Hyphomicrobiales bacterium
GCCGGATCGGTTGCAGTCGGCAAATCGACCACGGCGCGCGTGCTGAAGGAACTTCTGGCTCGCTGGCCGTCCAGCCCCAAGGTCGACCTGGTGACGACTGTTGGATTTCTCTATCCCAACGCGGTCCTGCGCGAGCGCAATATGATGGAGCGCAAGGGCTTTCCGGAGAGTTACGATGTCGGATCGGTGTTGCGGTTTCTGTCAGCCATCAAGGCCGGCATGAGTTCGGTCGCGGCACCGGTCTATTCGCATTTCACCTATGATGTGAAGGAAAATGAGTTTGTCGCCATAGACCAGCCCGACATTCTGATCTTTGAGGGCATCAATGTGTTGCAGACGCGGGATCTCCCGATCGACGGAAAGGCCGTACCGGTGGTTTCGGATTTTTTTGATTTCTCGATCTACATCGATGCCGATGAGCAATTGATTCACAAGTGGTATGTCGACCGGTTCATGCGGTTGCGCGAGACGGCGTTCCAGAATCCGGATTCGTTTTTTCACCGCTATTCGCAATTGTCGAAAGACGCGGCACTGGCGATCGCCGAAGGGCTGTGGAGCAACATCAATTTGAAGAACCTGCGCGAAAATATCCTGCCGACCCGGCCCAGGGCCGACCTGATCCTGCGCAAGGGCAATGATCACCTGATCCGGGAAGTGGCGCTGAGGAAGCTCTGAATTCGACGTCCCGGCAGTTCAGCTTCGAACCAACACACCAATTCCAATAAGGCCGATATCCGACGCGGTGAGTAGCCTTTGCTCACGAACCTTTGCGCCGGCAATCCGAAACAATCGGCAAAATTGTTGAACGGAACCGGGAACCGGTCAGCACGAAGTTTACGTGTCCTAAAGAAACATCCGTTAGGAAACGGGATCAGATTGTCCGCCAGTTTTCCTGAGGAACGCATGAAGCCTGCGATCAGAAAAAACCACAAGCCTGTCGGTGATCAAGTGTCTCATGACGGTTCGGCTGAAATTCCGGACATCTCGATCGTTGTCCCTGTTTACAACGAACAGGACAGTCTAATTCGGCTTAACGAATTGATACAGACGGTCATGGAGAAAGTTCCGTACGGATACGAAATCATCTTCATCGATGACGGTTCAACCGATGATACGCCGCTCCGGCTTGAAACATTGGCCACCGAGCATGAGCATGTCCGTTGCATCACATTTCGGCGGAATTTCGGAAAAGCGGCCGCGCTGGATGCTGGCTTCTCGGCATCTGCCGGTCAGTACATTATCACGATGGATGCAGACCTGCAGGATGATCCTCATGAGATTCCGAATTTCATTGATGCCCTGCAGGACGGTTATGATCTGGTTTCCGGATGGAAATCCGTCCGCAACGATCCCATCGACAAGACCTTGCCCTCGCGAATATTCAACGGAATTGTCGGTCGCCTGAGCGGGGTGCAGTTGAACGATTTCAATTGCGGTTACAAGGCCTATCGGGCAGAAGCGCTTGAAGGGCTGTCGCTCTATGGCGAATTGCATCGGTTCATTCCGGTTTTGCTGCACTGGCGTGGCTACCGCATTGGCGAAATTCCGGTCACCCATCACGCCCGTCAATTCGGTGAATCGAAATATGGAATCAGCCGCCTGCTGAAGGGCGGATTGGATTTTCTCGGTGTCATGCTGAACACCCGCTTTGCGACAAGACCGCTGCACGTCTTTGGTGGTGCCGGTCTGGTATTCGGTTTGGCCGGCACCGGTATCCTGGCCTATTTGAGCGTGCTGTGGCTGGCAGGACTCGGACCGATCGGCGATCGGCCGCTTCTGCTTCTCGGCATGCTGCTGGTGATGTCCTCCTTTCAGTTTGTCACCATTGGGTTGCTTGGTGAATTCATACAACGGCAAGGCGCGGGACAGGAGCGCCGCTACACCATCAGTTCGACGCAGAATCTGGAAGAGCAATCTGATTTCGAGGATTCGACAGATCGTCATCTTGCCAATGCCGGACGGCTGCTTGCCAGTACATCGCGGCGTATGAGAGAGGAAATTCAGGATGGGCGCGACGACAATTCGTCACGACACGACCAGACGCCACGTCGAAAAATATACCAATCGTAACCCGCTGCATCGGCTGAGCCTCGGCCGTTTCCACGATACGCTGGTGGAGGAATTCAAGACGCTGAACCCGGAAAGCGTGCTGGATTTTGGCTGTGGCGAGGGTTTTGTGCTCGATGAGTTGGCCGCCCGCGGGGTGCAGCTGGATAATTATGAAGGCCTGGATTTGCGGCTCGATGCCCTGGCCGAAGCGCGTTCCCGATGGCCCGAAAAGCAATTTACCTGTGCAAATCTGTTCGACCCGCAGTTCGATGACCGCCGATTTGATGTGGTCATGGCGCTGGAAGTGTTTGAACATCTTTTCGAACCGGGCCCTGCGCTGCAACGTCTGGTGGCAATGACAGAGCATGCGCTGGTATTGTCCGTTCCCCACGAGCCATGGTTCCAACTGGCCAATCTGGCCAGAGGCCGTGATTTTATCCGGCTGGGAAATCATCCCGAGCATGTCCAGCATTGGAATCCGGCAAGTTTTGCCGAGTTCATATCTGAACACGCCGAAGTTGTTCAGGTTCGTCAGAGCTTCCCTTTTATTGTTGCGACAGCGCGCCCTCGGCGATGAAACCGAGTAAAACCGGAGTGTCGTTTCGTTGGCACGGCTTGATAACGGCCTTTCTGGTGACCGCTGTCTGTATTGGTTTTGCACTGAGTCTTCTCGATCTGGGCGAGAGTGCAAATGCTCTGACTGAAATAGGTCCCCAAGCATGGATGTCGGTTGTCTTTCTGTCCTTGATTATGGCGGTCCTGCGTGCCGTTCGAGTGACAGTGATCGCTGGCATCGTCCAGTTTGCTCCGGTTATTCGGGCGAGTTTTCTGCATGGTGCCGCGAATGCTGTCCTTCCGGCACGAATGGGCGAAGCTGTTCTGCCGCTTGCCTTGGTGCGATATAGCGGATTGGATTTGATGCGCGCTGTTGGTCTGCTCCTCATCGTACGACTGGGCGACCTGCTCGCTTTGTTCGGAATCGGCTTGTTATTGGTCGCAGCGCTGGACTTTTGGAGTCTTTCGGCGGGGATTCGCCTTTTACTGACTGTCGTTGCGGTTCTTCTTATCGTCGGGGTTGGCATAGTTCCGTATGTGGTTCGCAAACTGGGACGATGGGCACCAAGATTTGTCGGCGGGCTTGTCGGCAGAGTTGCTGCTGCGGGCGAGCGTATTGGTGGCGGATCACGAGTCTGGCTTGTGGTCCTGACGCTGCTAATTTGGATAACTTTGGGGTTGGCTGCGCAAACGTCGATTGCTGCAGCGGGATTGCCGATCGATTTCAAACTTGCCTGGCTGGCTTCGGTGGCTGCAAGTCTTGCTTTCGCGCTGCCGACAAACGGAATTGCCAGCATCGGGCCATTTGAAGCGGCTTTCGTCGGTGTCCTGGTTGCGGCCGGAGCACCAGCTGAGGCTGCGCTTGCAGCCGCAGTTCACTTGCACCTATGCGCACTGATTGCCGCAGGACTTGCGGCGCTCGCTGCGCCAATGTTTCCAGCCAACCGCAAGGATCGGGTCTTATGTTCGTAAAATCCGATACAATTGCCCGTGACATCGGCATGACCGCATTTGGCAATGTTGTAACACCCGTGCGCGCGGCAATCCTGATCGCCGCGTTCATCGGTCTGATGATCACAGTTTGGCCGCTTGGTCTGACAAGTGACTACCTCAATCATCTTGCTCGCAATCATATTGAAGCGCAGGTTTGGTTCGATTCCGCGCTGTCGCAATATTACGCGGTTTCGTTTGAGGTCATTCCGGATTTGGCCATGGACATGGTGATACCGTGGCTTGCTCATCTGACCGGAATTTATTCGGCCGGCGCAATGATGATGTGGGTGGCTTTCGTTTCGCCTCCGCTTGTTGGCCTTCTTATTGCAAAAACCGTGCATGGTCGCGTTACCTGGTTTGCCCTGGCAGGGTTTCTCGTCACCTTCAATGAGAACATGCAATGGGGGTTTGTGAATTTTGTTGCCTCAACAGGTCTGGCGCTTTTGGGTTTCGCGCTTTGGATGCGAACCGAACAGACCTGGCGCAGGGCAATGTTGTTCTCATTGTTTGGCGCATTTCTCGCGCTCGCCCACGCGCTGGGCTTCCTGTTGTTTGGCTATCTTGTTTTGCTTTGGGAGTTGGCCTGTTTCGTCAAGAGCCAGCGTGGATCAGGTCTGGATTTCCTCCGTAAACTCGCGACAAAAGATGTGTTGGCCATGGCTCCGGGTCTTGTCCTGATCGCCCTGGCGACAGGCGGAGCGAATGAACTGACACATCTCGGCGTTCTGGATTTCTCGTTGATGCCGAAGCTACAGGCGCTCTGGTCAGGAGCGGCGTTCTTCAATCCAGTGCTTGCGCGTGTTGTCACCGTTGCTATCGTCGTTTCGCTGTTCCTGGGCCTCAAACGCGGCGTCCTGCAAATGGATTCACGCATGGTTTGGGTATGCACCGGAATGCTTGTTCTGGTGATTGTTATGCCGACGAGCATTCTTGGCATCTGGGGATTGCACTATCGATATCCCGCCGTACTGATAATTCTTGCACTGTCGGCCATCACCTTCAGCTCCGGCGCCGGTGAGCGTATGGCAAAGCCGGTGGCGTTTGTCACTGCGATGCTCCTCGTTGCTGTTTTCGCCAATGGGGCTCTGAAAATGTCGCGCATCGACAGCCAGGCGCGTGCGCTGCGTGAGGTCCTTGCCGAATTGCCCATTGGCGCCCGCCTGTTGCCGGCTCGCCACGACCAGGCAGACGTGCCATTCTCGTTCCATTCGGCTGGAATGGCTGTTATCGAGCGGTCTGCTTATGTGCCGAACCTGTTTACCAACACATCGCCGGTTGATGTTCGCAAGGAAATGCGCGCATTCCACATGCCACAGGCGCGGCCCCTGCTGGCTCAAGAACTGGCCGATTCCATACAGCTCGACCATCCCGATACCGAAAATGGACACTGGTCGCCGCGCTATTTCTTCGGATGGCCGGAGCATTGGGACTACATCCTCTATTTCCGGGCGGAACCGAACCAGTCGCTTGATCTGGCGCCATTATGCCTGGTTGCTGAAAAACCGCAGATTGCGCTCTACCGTGTGTCAAGAAACGGCTGCGACACTGCTTCCTAGAGCGTAACTCATTCATACGGAATCATTTGACCGGAGAGATATTGCGCCGTGGCAGCGTTACAGCTCGCTCACCCGCCGCAACGTCAGATTGATGCGACCACCCTTGCTCAAAAGGGTCGATGTTCCGGGATAGACCCGGTCAACGCCGTGATAACAAAGCCGGCTATGCCCGCCCATCACCAGCACATCGCCGCTGTGAAGTTTCAGCGATTGGGTTGGCCCCTTCCGGGCCGAAGCCGATATGCGAAACAGGCAGCTGTCGCCAAGCGAGACCGATACGACGGGAGCTGCAAAATCGGCTTCGTCGCGATCCTGATGCAGCCCCATTTTTGCGTCGTCTTCGTAGAAATTGATCAGACAGGCTTCCGGTGGCCTGTCGTGACCCGATACCTTCTGCCAGATGTCGATCAGCATGTCGGGTATGGCCGGCCACGGTCTTTCCGTGACCGGATGAAACGCCTGATAGCGGTACCCCGCCTCTTTGTCGGTTACCCAGCCAAGCGCACCGCAATTGCTCATGCGCACGCTCATCGGCTTTCCCGTCCGTGGCATGCGGGGCGTATAGAGCGGCGCGACAGACACGACTTGCCTGACGTCATCAAGCAATTGTTTCTGCTGCGCCGGCTCCAGCATGAGCGGATAATGCCGGATCCCGGAGGGAAGACCGGCCATTTTTCACGTCCTTGTTGTGACCTAGTCGAGCGGTGGAATGCGCAGAACCTGACCGGGATAGATCTTGTCCGGATGTGACAGCATCGGTTTGTTGGCTTCGAAAATCGCGGTGTATTTCGGTCCCTTGCCTTTGCCGTACTGTGCCTCGGCGATTTTCCACAGATTGTCGCCCTTCTTGACGGTGTGGAGCACCGGATCGGCCGCAGTGGCCACTTCGGCGACACTCAGTTCAGCCGCCTCGACTTTCGAAACGCCGAGTGTATTGCCGACTGCGATGATCGCCTTCTCAAAGACCGACTGGTCGGCAACCTGGCCTTTCAGAACGGCTTTGTCGCCTTCGACCACGATTTCCACCTTGTCGGTGCCGAGATCGTGCGAATCGAGTTCCTTTTTCAGCGCCTCGGCTTCGGGCTCATCGTCTCCAATGCCGAGTTTCTTGCCGACGTCCTTGACAAAATCGAATATCCCCATGTGGTATTTTCCTTTTGATCGTTTGGTGGAATGTGTCCCGTCCAAGAAGACTTTTACACCTGTCGATAATGATTGAAAGGCTTCTTTCGGCCCAAATGAGCCCTCGATCGCCTGATTTGCGCGGTTGACCTGCTTGTGTGACGATCTGGCCCCGTGCCGGGGAGAAGGTCTAATCCCGCTCGACCCGCCCCCGTGTCTTCTTCAGTTTCGATCTGCCGGATTTCGATTTCAGCCGCCGTTCGACCGAAGCTCGCGTCGGCCGTGTTTTTCTGCGTGGCGGTGGCGGTGGTTCGGCGGCTTTGCCGACCAGCTCCGCGAGCCGTTCCCGCGCATCATCGCGATTACGCTCCTGCGTCCGGAACCGATCGGCCTCCAATACGATGACACCGTCCCGCGTCGCGCGCCGTCCGGCAAGTTTGAGCAGCCTGCTCAAAACCGCTCCGCTTAGTCCGTCGACCATCGCGGGGTCGAACCGCAATTGCACCGCGCTGGCCACCTTGTTGACGTTCTGACCGCCCGGGCCGGAGGCGCGGATGAAGGATTCCTCGATCGCCTCTTCGGGGATGAAAAGGTCGGGATTTATCTGAATTCCATTGCGGGTCATACGATCCAATATGATCGAGAACCGCGCCGGAATAAAGCGGGTTTCGGTCGCTGGCCGCTATTCGGCGGCGATCTGAATCTGCGGCGCGGCGCCCGTGATGTCGGCATCGACATGTGATTCGAACACGGCAAAATTGTCGATGAACATGCCAACAAGTTTCTCGGCCTGTGCGTCATAGGCAAGCGGGTCGGACCAGGTTGATCGCGGATCGAGGATCGAATCGTCGACACCGGGAACGTGGATTGGCACGGCAAAGCCGAAATTTGCATCGGTCCGGAATTCCGCACTGCTCAGAGTTCCTTCCAATGCCTGGGCAAGCAGCGCACGGGTGACCTTGATCGGCATGCGTTGACCGACACCATAGCTGCCGCCGGTCCAGCCGGTGTTCACCAGCCAGCAATTGACGTTGTTCCGTGCGATTAGCCGGCGCAGCAGATTGCCATATTCCGACGGGTGCCGCGGCATGAACGGAGCCCCGAAACAGGTTGAGAATGTCGCTTCCGGTTCGGTCACGCCTTTCTCGGTTCCGGCGACTTTGGCGGTGTAACCGGACAGGAAATGATACATGGCCTGGGCCGGTGTCAGTTTTGCAATCGGCGGCAGAACACCGAAAGCGTCCGCCGTCAGCATGATGATATTTTCCGGATGTGCCGCCGTTCCGGTCGCGCTTGCATTCGGAATGAAATGCAGCGGATAGGCACAACGGGTGTTTTCCGTCAGTGAACCGTCATCGAAATCGGGAACGCGGCTGTCGTCCAGCACGACATTTTCCAGCACCGTGCCGAAGTGTTTCGAAGCGGAAAAAATCTCCGGTTCGGCTTCCTTTGAAAGACGAATGGTCTTGGCATAACAGCCGCCCTCGAAATTGAAGATACCGTCGGCGCCCCAGCCATGTTCGTCGTCACCGATGAGGGTGCGCGACGGATCGGCCGAAAGCGTCGTTTTGCCGGTGCCGGACAGGCCGAAAAACACAGCCGAATCACCCGCCGGTCCGGTATTGGCCGAACAATGCATCGGCATGACGCCATCATTCGGCAGCAGATAGTTGAGCGCGGTGAACACCGATTTTTTCATTTCTCCGGCATAGGACGTTCCGCCGATCAGAACGATCATGCGTGACAGGTCAATCGCAATGACAGTTTCTGAGCGGCAGCCGTGGCGTGCTGGATCGGCACTGAAGGAGGGCAGGTCGATGATCGTCATCTGCGGGAGAAAAGTGTCCAGCGCCTGGCGTTCAGGCCTGATCAACAGATTGCGAATGAACAGCGAATGCCAAGCATATTCCGTGATCACCCGCACAGGAAGGCTGGACGCCGCATCTGCACCACCCGTCAGATCCTGGACAAACAGGTCCATATTGGCGGCATGAGCCATGAAATCGGACAGCAGCGTGTCAAATTGTTCGGGGTTGATCGCCCGGTTGTTGTCCCACCATATCAGTGGCTCGGTCGCCGCGTCGCGAACGGTGAATTTGTCGGCGGCGGAGCGGCCGGTATGCTGTCCGGTCTCGGCTACCAGTGCGCCGTCTGCGCTGACCCGGGCCTCGCCTCGTCGCAATGCCTCTTCGTAAAGCTCGGCTTCAACAAAATTATAGTGAACCCGTCCTTCGGTTTTCAGACCGAAACGCTCGATCCCGAAATCCGCATTGCGCCTGCCCGTTTCAATCATTTGAGCCGCCAGTGTTTTTGTTCCCCACCCGGATGAACGGGCGCGCGACCGGATGGATCAGGGACGCGTGCACGGTGACAAACAGAAAAACCCATGCAAATCAAACCATTAATCGATTTAAAGATTTTAAAAAATTTTTAAATCGTTTATAAAGCGTTGATGGCGGGGTATTCAGGCCGAAAATTGTTGATCACGGTGCATCCGATCGGTGGACCGTCGGCAAGGTCCTGATCAATGGCTACCCCTTCAGGATTCTGCGGCGATGTGACACGAACTGCGTTCTGTGCCACATTTTGTACCCAATTTGTCCGTCACAAGCGCCTTTCTTGCGGCAAGGAAAGGGACAGCAGTGATGAGGGAGAGACTGGACATGGCGACGATCGCACTTGTTGATGACGATCGGAATATTTTGACCTCCGTATCGATCGCACTGGAGTCCGAGGGCTACCGTGTCGAAACCTACACGGACGGATCATCGGCACTGGATGGATTGGCATCGAGGCCGCCGAACCTGGCGATCTTCGATATCAAGATGCCGCGCATGGATGGCATGGAGCTGTTGCGGCGGCTGCGGCAGAAATCCGATCTGCCGGTGATCTTCCTGACATCGAAGGACGATGAGATCGACGAGCTGTTCGGTTTGAAGATGGGTGCCGACGATTTCATCAGAAAACCCTTCTCCCAACGTTTGCTGGTCGAGCGGGTCAAGGCGGTTCTGCGACGCGCCGGAGTGCGTGAGCAGGGCCCCAAGGCCGCCGGCGAGCCGACCAAATGTCTCGAGCGCGGGCAGCTTGTGATGGACCAGGAACGCCATACCTGCACCTGGAAAGATGAGCCGGTGACATTGACGGTCACCGAGTTCCTGATCCTGCACTCGCTGGCCCAGCGTCCGGGCGTGGTCAAGAGCCGCGATGCGCTGATGGATGCCGCCTATGATGAGCAGGTCTATGTCGATGACAGGACCATCGACAGCCACATCAAGCGCTTGCGTAAGAAATTCAAGATCGTCGACAATGATTTTGATATGATCGAGACGCTTTATGGAGTTGGCTACCGCTTCCGCGAGGCTTGAGAGTCCGCTGGCGATGGCCGTTGCAGGTGTTGATGGTGGTCGAAACGGACAATTCCCGGATCGCTGACACGGGCGAACCGGCGGAGCCCGCAAGGGCCCGTCGCTGGTCGCTGGTTCCGATTCGGCATTTTCTCGGCCATCACGTCTTTTCCAGTCTCACCCGGCGTATCCTTTTTCTCAATCTTGCCGCGCTGGTGGTTCTGGTAACGGGGATTTTGTACCTGAACCAGTTCCGCGACGGATTGATCGACGCCCGGGTCGAGAGCCTGATGACCCAGGGCGAAATCATTGCCGGGGCTATCGCCGCGTCGGCGACCATCGAGACCGATTCGATCTCGATCGATCCTGAAAAACTGCTCGAATTGCAGGCCGGTGAAAGCGTCACGCCGACACCGGATGCGCTCGACAGTCTCGATTTTCCGATCAACCCGGAAAAGGTTGCCCCGGTTCTCAGGCGCCTGATCTCGCCGACCCATACGCGCGGCCGGCTCTATGATCGCGAATCCAACCTGTTGCTCGACTCGCGGCATCTTTATTCCCGCGGCCAGATTCTGCGTTACGAGCTGCCACCGCTCGAAGGGGAAGAACCAGGTATTTTCGAACAGCTGGGGCGCATGGTGAACGACTTTTTCCGCCGCACCGACCTGCCGGTCTATCGCGAGCAGCCGGGCGGCAGTGGCGCCGCCTATCCGGAGGTCATGACGGCGCTGACCGGAAGCCCGGCGACGATCGTACATATCAGTGAGCAGGGAGAGCTGATCGTCTCCGTCGCGGTGCCGATCCAGCGGTTCAGGGCCGTTCTCGGCGTACTGATGCTGTCGACCCAGGGTGGTGATATCGACAAGATTGTCGCGGCGGAACGGCGGGCGATTTTCCGCGTATTCGGCGTCGCGGCAACCGTGACGGCTCTGCTGTCGATGCTTCTGGCTTCGACCATCGCAAATCCGCTGCGCAAACTGGCCGCTGCGGCAGACCGGGTCCGTCGCGGTGTGAAAACACGTGAGAAGATCCCCGACTTTTCCGAGCGCCAGGATGAAATCGGCAATCTGTCGGTGGCGCTGCGGGACATGACCAATGCGCTTTATGAACGAATCGAGTCGATTGAGAGGTTTGCGGCCGATGTGTCGCATGAGCTGAAGAACCCGCTGACATCGCTGCGCAGCGCCGTCGAAACGCTGCCGCTTGCCAAGACCGAGGAATCGAAAAAACGCCTGCATGATGTGATCCAGCACGATGTGCGCCGGCTGGACCGCCTGATCACCGACATTTCGGACGCCTCGCGCCTTGATGCCGAACTTGCCCGGGTCGACGCCGACCGAGTCAATTTGAAGACATTCCTGCAGGATGTGGTCTCCGCCTCGCGCACCGTGTCGCGCCACCGTCCGACTGTCGATGTCAGCCTCCATGTGGAGCCGGCGCCGCATGGAGATGCCGATTTTGTGATCCAGGGCAACGAGTTAAGGCTCGGGCAGGTGATTGCCAATCTGCTCGAAAATGCCAGATCGTTTGCGCCAAATCCCGGCGGGCAGGTCGTCCTGAACCTGTCGCGAGCCGGCAAATTTGTCGTTGTCACCGTCGACGACAACGGCCCGGGCATACGGGCTGAACACATAGACCGGATTTTCGACCGTTTTTACACCGACCGGCCGTCGTCCGAGGAATTCGGCCAGAATTCGGGCCTCGGCCTGTCGATCAGCCGGCAGATTATCGAGGCGCATGGCGGCAAATTGACTGCGGAAAACATTCCAGGCACCAAGCCGGGTGAAATTCGCGGCGCGCGGTTTGTCGTTTCGTTCCCGGCCGAAAGCTGATCCCGCATGGCTGCCAGTTCGGTCAGCGCATGACACGCTCCGGATCGTCAACGGCGGGTCAACTGCCCAATATTCATGCCACCGCGTTGTTATTGTCCGATCGCGGCGTACTGGTGGCCGGTGCAAGCGGCAGCGGAAAAACCACTCTTGCCCACATATTACTGCAGATGGTGAACGCCGAAGGCCTGTTTGCCCGGCTGGTCAGTGACGATGGGGTGTTGTTGAAATCCGTATCGGGACGATTAGTCGCTGTTGCACCCGATGCGATTGGCGGGCTGGCGGAAGTGTATGGATCTGCCGTCCATGCAATGGCACATGAACCGAGTATGGTGGTGCATCTGCTGATCCGCCTGTGCGACCCGGCCAACGCTCCGAGGTTTCAGCCGGATGCGGTGGAGCAACTGGAAGGCGTCGATATTCCGGTTCTTTGTCTGGAGCATCGCAATGCCGCAGCCGCCGCGCTCGCGGTACGGGCAAAACTGTCTCTTGCGCCTTTCGCAACGCACCAGTAGGACGGGTTGCAGGGGGATTGATTCTGAATAATCGCCATCGAAGGCAATTTTAGGGCTTGTCATCGTCCGTTTGACTGACAAGATAGCGCACTTGCCCACGAGCCGGGCGGTTACCGGGCGACAATCAGACCCGACAGGGGCAGGACGGGAGCGACCAAAGAATGATCGGACTCGTGCTCGTTACGCACGGTCAACTGGCCGAAGAATTTCGCCACGCAGTTGAGCATGTGGTTGGGCCTCAGGAAAATTTTGAAACCGTATCCATCGGTGCTGAGGACGATATGGAGCAGCGCCGCAGGGACATTGTCGATGCGGTCGCTCGCGCCGATACCGGATCCGGTGTCATTATCCTGACCGACATGTTCGGCGGCACCCCCTCCAATCTTGCGATTTCGGTCATGGATTCCAGCCGGATCGAAGTTATTGCCGGCATGAATCTTCCCATGCTGATCAAACTGTCCAGTGCCCGCCACAACAATGCGATGGCCGACGCGTTGGAAGAAGCCCAGACGGCCGGGCGCAAATACATCAATGTCGCAAGCCAGGTTCTGAACGGCAAATGACCGCTCATACTGCCGGAGCTGACGAGGCCGGCGCGGTCGTCCGGAAATTCAATATCATCAACCAGCGTGGCCTGCACGCCCGGGCATCGGCCCGGTTTGTCGAAACCGTCCGCGCTTTTGATGCCGAAATACGGGTCGAGAAAGACGGGATGTCGGTCGGCGGCACGTCCATCATGGGCCTGATGATGCTGGCTGCAACGCCCGGCTGCGTCATCCGGGTCAGCGCAACGGGACCGCAGTCCAACGATGTCATGCAGGCACTCGAAACGCTTATCGGCTCGCGTTTCGGCGAGGATTCTTAACCGAATTCCCCAACAGTATGCAGAAATAAAGATTTCTTTATATCTATTTGTGTGATGGGGTCTGATCTGCTAGTCAGATGGCCGAAATCCACTGTCCTGCCTATTCCGGTGGGATACCGTTCTAATTTTACAATTTCCGGAACACATCGATGACACAATCACAAGACTTCAAAGTTGCCGATCTTTCGCTGGCCGCATGGGGCCGCAAGGAAATCGAAATCGCCGAAACCGAAATGCCGGGACTGATGTCCTGCAGGGAGGAATTTGGCGAAAAACAGCCGCTTAAAGGCGCCCGGATCACCGGCTCACTGCACATGACAATTCAGACAGCGGTTCTGATCGAAACCTTGCAGGCATTGGGCGCCACGGTGCGCTGGGCTTCGTGCAATATCTTTTCCACCCAGGACCATGCCGCGGCGGCAATTGCCGAAACCGGGACTCCGGTCTTCGCCGTCAAGGGCGAAACACTGGAGGAATACTGGACTTACACCGATCAGATTTTCCAGTGGCCCGGCGACGAGGTCTGCAACCTGATTCTCGATGATGGCGGTGACGCCACCATGTACATCCTGCTCGGCGCCCGTGCCGAAGCCGGAGAAGACGTGTTGTCCAAACCCGGCAATGAGGAAGAAGAGATCCTGTTTGCGCAGATCAAGAAGCGGATGGCGGCATCGCCCGGATTCTTTACCCGCCAGCGCGATGCGATCATCGGCGTCACCGAGGAAACGACAACCGGTGTGAACCGTCTCTACCAGTTGCAGAAGGCCGGCCTTCTTCCGTTCCCGGCCATCAATGTCAACGACTCGGTGACCAAATCCAAGTTCGACAACAAATATGGCTGCAAGGAATCGCTGGTTGACGGCATTCGCCGCGCCACCGATGTGATGATGGCCGGCAAGGTCGCTATCGTCTGCGGTTATGGCGATGTCGGCAAGGGATCGTCACAGTCGCTGAAAGGCGCCGGCGCAAGGGTCAAGGTCACCGAGGTCGATCCGATCTGTGCACTGCAGGCGGCGATGGACGGTTTCGAGGTTGTAACTCTCGATGAGGCCGCGCCTGACGCTGACATCATCATCACCACGACCGGCAACAAGGATGTCATCACGCTCGACCATATGCGCAAGATGAAGGATATGGTGATTGTCGGAAATATCGGCCATTTCGACAACGAGATTCAGATTGCCGCCCTGCGCAATCTGAAATGGACCAATGTCAAACCGCAGGTCGACATGATCACCTTCCCCGATGGCAAGAGGATGATCTTGCTGTCGGAAGGCCGCTTGCTCAATCTCGGAAATGCCACCGGCCATCCGAGTTTTGTCATGTCCGCCTCGTTCACCAACCAGGTGATGGCCCAGATGGAGCTGTGGACCAAGAGCAAGGACTACGGCAACGAAGTCTATGTTCTGCCGAAACATCTTGATGAAAAGGTTGCCCGGTTGCACCTCGACAAGCTGGGTGCCCGTTTGACCGAGCTGTCCGACGAACAGGCGTCCTACATCGGTGTTACGACCGATGGACCTTACAAGCCTGAGCACTATCGATATTAATTCGCCAATTCATGGCGAACTCCAGCAAACCGGCGGCAGCAATGTCGCCGGTTTTTCTTTGCCGTTTTTGAAGGTTACGCTTACGTTTGGGCAGCCGGTTGATGCGGTCTCGACACCGAATTGCCCGATCTCGATGAAATTCTGTCGGTTCAGGCGATTCAATAACCGGCTGAATTGCGCTAGATCATAGAGATTGGTGATTCGCAACGCTTCCAAAAGTGGGATCAGGGGTTGTGGAAGTGCGGATTTAGGCGGTCCTGCCGATCATGCGGTGGAGAGAAGCAAGGCATGACCTGTGGCAACAGCCCACTAGGTGGAAGTCAGGCGAGTCGGGGCGCGCGACGCGGGTCTGCGGCGACCGGGCGACGTATTGCGGCTTTTATGGCCGTTTCGCCGCTTGCCGCATCCACAACGGCAGAGGCCGCTTCGATCAAGACGGCGGCGGCAGTGGTCGAGACGCTAGATATCATCCAGTTGGCGATTTTTGTCGGAGCCATGGCTGCCGCGATGCTGTCGGCAGCATGGCTGATCCGCGAGCGCGGCAAGATTGCGGCGGAAAATCTGCAATTGCGCACTCGTGTGGCGGAACTGGACGCTTCGCTGCAACGGTCCGGCATTCTTCTCAATCTCAAGGATCAGCGCGTCGTTATCTGGACGACCGGAGGCAGCAGCCCGGAATTGGTTGGAAAATTGCCCGACACCGTTGGCGCACCGGAGGCGCGCGGCACGTTTCTGGCTTTCGGAAGATGGTTGAATCCGCAATCAGCCTCCGAACTTGACCGGGCGGTTACCGGCCTGCGTGAAAAGGCCAGGGAATTCGATCTGGTCGTCGAGACGTCGATCGGAAAACCACTTGAAGTCAGCGGCCGTATCTCATCCGGACACACTGTCCTCCGATTCCTGTCCCTGTCGGGCCTGTTGGAGGAACATTCCCGCCTGAGATTCGAACATCAGCGGGTCGCGGAATCATATGAAACCATTCGCGGTCTTGTCGATGCGCTCGACATGCCGTTCTGGCTGCGCGGTTATGATGGCAAGCTCCGATGGGTTAACCGGGCCTATGCCAATGCGGTCGAGTGCGAAGACGGTGGTGCCGTGTTGCGCGAGAGCCGCGAGTTCCTCGGCACCCAGGCGCGGGCGAAGATTGCCACCCGGCATGCGGCCGATCCGGTCTACCAGCGCGCAGTATCGACAGTCATCAAGGGCGACCGCCGGCTCTATTCGGTCACCGATGTCGCCGGATCCGCAGGGTCCGCCGGAATCGCAACCGATATCAGCGACATGGAAGCCGAGCGGGAAGAACACGTGCGGGTGGTCAAGAGTCATTCCGAAACGCTCGACCAGCTGACGACCGCAGTGGCGATTTTCGATGCGGACAAGAAACTCAGGTTTTTCAACCATGCGTTCCAGGAACTGTGGGACCTTGACCTGGCTTTCCTGGAATCGGCCCCGGACAATACGCTTGTGCTCGATCGGCTGCGCAGTGACGGAAAACTTGCCGAACAGCCGGAATGGCGCCGCTGGAAGGAATCTGTGCTCGGCGCTTATCATTCCGTCGAGCCACAGGAACATTGGTGGCACCTGCCGGACAGGCGCACGGTTCGTGTTGTCGCAAATCCGCATCCAAAGGGCGGCGTGACCTGGGTGTTCGAAAACCTGACTGAAAAGATCGACCTGGAAAGCCGCTACAACACCGCCGTCAAAGTCCAGGGCGAGACATTGGACAATCTGGCGGAGGGTGTCGCCGTGTTTGGTCCGGATGGTCGCGTCAGGTTGTCCAATCCGGCCTTTGCCAACATGTGGAACCTGCAGCCCGAACAGGTACAGGAAGGCATCCATATCTCGGCCATTCGTGCCGCATGTGAGACGCTGACGCGTGACGATGGCCCATGGCGTGAATTTGTCGCTTCGGTCACCGGGTTTGATGACCAGCGCGAGGAAAAGGCCGGCAAGGCCGAACTGGTCAATGGCACGATACTCAGCCATGCCCTTATTCCGCTGCCGAACGGCCAGGTGATGATGACCTTTGTCGACATGACCGACAGTTTCAATGTCGAGCGCGCCTTGAAAGACAAGAATGAAGCGCTTCAGAAGGCCGATCAGCTCAAAAACGATTTCGTCCAGCACGTGTCCTACGAGTTGCGTTCGCCGCTCACCAACATCATAGGATTCACCGAACTGCTGCGTCTCCCTGACACCGGTGATATGAACACGCGGCAGAACGAATATGTCGATCACATCAGCACCTCGTCGTCGGTGCTGTTGACGGTCGTCAACGACATTCTTGATCTGGCCACGGTCGATGCCGGGATAATGGAACTGGAGATCGGTGATGTCGATGCCGGCAAGGCCGCAACTGCCGCTGCCGAACTGGTCGCCGAGCGGCTTCGCGATCACGGCATAGAGCTGAAACTTGATGTCGACGATGCAGGATCTTTCCAGGCCGACGAACACCGTGTCAGGCAGATTCTGTTCAATCTGCTGAGCAATGCGGCAAATTACGCCCCGGAAGGTAGCACCATCAGATTGTCGTGTAACCGTGAAAACGAAGACATCGTCTTTACCGTGCACGATGAAGGGCCGGGCATGCCGCCCGATGTATTGAGTTCGGTGTTTTCACGCTTCGAGCCGCGGTCGAATGGCGGACGGCGCCGCGGTGCCGGTCTCGGTCTCTCGATCGTCAAGAGTTTTGTTGAACTCCATGGTGGCTCGGTCGACATCGACACCGGTGAGGACCGGGGAACCACGGTTCAATGCCGGTTCCCGTCAACGCCGCCGCGTGTTTCCGCAGCGGCCGAATAGGCGTCTATGGGCACGGTTGAGACAAAGATCTCTTTGAAGGACGAGGATGCCACCATCCGGCTGGGCGAGGATATTGCCGCCGCGCTGCGGCCTGGCGACGCCGTGGCGCTGCATGGCGATCTGGGGGCAGGCAAAACCACGCTTGCGCGCGGATTGATCAGGGCATTTGCCGGCAACAGGGATCTTGAGGTACCCAGTCCGACATTTACCCTTGTACAGACATATGAGGCGCGTTTCCCTCTCAGTCATTTTGATCTTTACCGTCTGTCGGTGCCCGAAGAACTTGAGGAACTCGGTTTTGAGGAGGCCTTGCAATACGGTGCGGTGGTCCTGGAATGGCCGGACAAGGGCGGCGATCGCATCCCGTCCGACGCGATCCATATCGAATTGACCGATGCAGGTAGTGGCCGGGAAGCCGCTATCCGTGCGAGCGGCTGCGCGCAGAAACGCATCCGGCGATCGCTGGAGATCCGGGCGTTTCTTGAAAAGGCCGGAAAGGCCGCGGCCCATCGGACATTCCTGATGGGTGATGCCTCGACAAGGGCCTACGAGATCGTCCACGACACTCATGGCCAGACGCATGTTCTGATGAATGCCCCGCAACAGACAGACGGGCCGCCGATTCGAAACGGTAAACCCTACAGCCAGATTGCCCATCTTGCCGAATCGGTAACGCCCTTCGTCGCAATCGCCGACACCCTGAAAGCGCGTGGCATAGCCGCTCCGGCAATCTATCAGCAGGATCTGGATGCCGGATTGCTGCTGATAGAGCATCTTGGATCGGTCGGTTTTCTGGACCGACACGGCGCGCCGGTGCGCAAACGTTATGAAATGGCGGCCGAACTGCTGGCGCTTGTGCACCGTGACAAATGGCCGTCCGACATTGCCGCCGCATCCGGTGTGCGGCACCAAATTCCACCCTACGACCGCAGGGCAATGCTGATCGAAACCGAGCTCGTGCTTGACTGGTATGTCCCCTTTGTCACCGGCAAGCAGGCGACAGCGGCCAACCAGTCATCTTTTGAGGCCGCCTGGAACGCAGTGCTGGACCGTTTGAAAACGGCTGAAGAAAACATTGTTCTTCGCGATTTCCATTCGCCGAATATCATCTGGCGAGAGGACCGGGAAGGGCTTGACCGCCTTGGGATCATCGATTTCCAGGATGCGGTGATCGGTCCGGCCGCCTACGATGTCGCTTCGCTGGCGCAGGATGCCAGGGTGACGATATCACCGGAGCTGGAGGCGCAAATCGTGGCGGCCTATCGCGGGAAGCGGCTTGAATTTGACGGCAGTTTTGATACCGAAAAGTTTGATGAGGCCTACGCGATTATGGCGGCGCAGCGCAACTCCAAGCTGCTCGGCATCTTTGTGCGGCTCGACCGGCGTGACGGAAAACCAGCCTATATTGCCCATCTTCCCCGTATCCGCGATTATCTGAACCGCAGTCTGGCCCATCCGGCACTTGAGCCGATGCGGCAATGGTATGACGAATTGGGGCTGCTGAACGGGAAGAATTCCTAGATGGAACACGATGGCGGTCTGCAAAAGGCGATGGTTCTGGCGGCCGGCCGGGGAACGCGCATGCGGCCGATTACTGACAAACTGCCCAAACCGCTGGTCAAGGTCGGCGGCAAGGCTCTGCTCGATTGGGGATTGGATCAGCTGGTCATGGCAG
Source organism: Hyphomicrobiales bacterium (assembly GCA_021775495.1). Classification (GTDB taxonomy): domain Bacteria; phylum Pseudomonadota; class Alphaproteobacteria; order Rhizobiales; family Rhizobiaceae; genus JAJFHT01. Next base: position 18,856 of record JAJFHT010000092.1, read on the forward strand.
GGGTGGAAACCTCCATAGTCAATGTCCATCATTTTCCCGACCAGATCATCGATCATCTTACAGCCAGGTCCGAACCCGAGACGCTTGTATCGGACGAGCGCGATGAGCTGCTCGATTCCGCTGGCGCCATCGTCAAGGCATTGCCGCTGCTCGGACCGGCTCCGTTTTTCATCCTGAATGCCGACACGTTCTGGATCGATTCCCATGAATCCAGTGTCAAAAGGCTGGCCAGCCACTGGAACCCGTCCCGGATGGATATCCTGTTGCTGCTGGTCGATACGGCATCGGCCACCGGGCACACATCCGGCGGCGATTTTCTCATGCAGCCGGGCGGTCTTCTCGAACGCGGAAGAGGTCTGCCGGGCGCGCTGATCTATACCGGTTTCGGAATAGTTCATCCGCGCATATTTGCCGGTGCCAGCCCGACGCCGCATTCACTCAATCTGTATTTCGACCGGGCCATTGAGCAGGGCCGGCTGTATGGCATGCCGCTCGACGGGCATTGGATCACCGTCGGCACGCCCGGCGCAATCGCGGAGGCGGAACAGGCACTGACTGTCACAGCCGGAGCGAGATGAACACTCGGCCGGATCCGCGCATATGGTCAATCCCGGTAGGGGTTCCGTTTCTCGATCACCTTGCCAAAACCCTGCTTGCCGGCGATCTGGTGCAGGGATTCCGGTTCGACGACGATCCGCTCGCCCTTGCCGGTGCAACGATCTATGTGCCGACCCGCCGCGCGGCCAGGGCGCTGCGCGCGATTTTTGTCCAGCGCTCAGGTGGCCGCGCGGCGCTGCTGCCGAGTATTCGGCCGCTCGGTGATTTCGATGAGGACGCCGGCTTTTTCGACGTATCCGAATCGGCCGCACTGACGCTGGCACCACCGATCACGGCTTTCGACCGCATCATATCGCTGGCACCGCTGGTACAGGCCTGGACCAGCCGGTTACCGGCCCATCTGGCCGGGCTTTACAAGGAACCATTGCTGGTGCCGGCCTCGATGGCCGATGCAATCTGGCTGGCACGCGATCTGGCCGAGTTGATGGATGAGGTTGAGACCGAAGGCGTGCGATGGTCGGCGCTTGAAGGCCTGGTTGCGGACGATCTAGCAGGCTGGTGGCAGGTGACGGTCGAATTCCTCAAAATTGTTACGGCGACCTGGCCGTCGGTACTGGCCGAGCGAGACCGGTCCAATCCGGCGATGCACCGCAATGCGCTGATCGATGCCGAGACAGAGCGGCTGAAACACAACCCGCCGGCCGGGCCGGTGATCGCCGCCGGCTCGACCGGTTCGATACCGGCCACCGCTCGCCTGCTGTCGGTTGTCGCGCATCTTCCACTCGGTGCCGTGGTGCTGCCGGGGCTGGACATGTCGATTGGTACCGACGCCTGGTCGCTCATTGGCGATACCGATTCCGATCCGACGGTTTTCGGACACCCGCAATATGGTTTGAAGAGACTTCTGGAGACCATCGGTGTGGAACGCGCCGATATTCGCGGTTCGGGTGATGCCGATCCGGCGCTGCAGGCGCGTGCCGAATTCGTCTCGCAGGCGATGCGGCCGGCGGCTGCAACGGAAAGCTGGGCGAGCGACCGTCCCCTCCTGGACCGGGCTCTTGATGCCGGTGCGCTTGAGGATGTGACACTGATTGAAGCCTCCAACGAGCGCGAGGAAGCCGCCGCGATCGCCATCGCGCTTCGTTTGGCGATCGAGCAACCCGGCACCACAGCCGCTCTGGTCACGGGTGATCGCGAACTGGCGCGGAGGGTTTCCACGGAGCTGCGCCGCTTTGGCGTCGCTGCCGATGATTCCGGTGGCACTCCGCTGGCAATGACACCACCGGCCGCGTTGTTGCGGCTGCTGCTGGAAACGACCATGCGTCCCGGCGATCCGCTGGCCATTCTGGCACTGCTGAAGCATCCGCTACTGCACGTCGGACTAAATCGTCAGTCCGTGCGCGGCGCGGCGGAATGGATCGAGCTGGTTGCGCTTCGCGCCGGTACGGCCCGCCCGGATATTGCCGGGTTGCCTGGGCTTTTTGACCGGCGTTTCGAACAGCTCGGTGCAAGCCGGCGCAAAGCGTTCTGGTATGATCGGCTGGATGACGGCCACCTCGATCACTGCCGCCAAACCCTTGCGAAATTGTCCGAAGCCATCCGGCCACTGATTGATCTTCGCTCAGTGGGCCCGGTCGCCATGCGTGATCTGGTCAATGCAAGCATCGCTGTTTTCGAGGCGTGCGGGCGTGACGAGCAGAGCGCGTTCGGTTCACTCTATAAGGGCGAAACCGGAACCGCGCTGGTGGAGTTTCTGCGCGCCCTGCTGGCGACGGATTCCGGGCTCGAGATAGAGACCGCCGATTGGCCGGACGTCGTTGCAGCGCTGATAGCCGGAGAAATGGTCAAGCCAAAGGCCGGTGGAGACTCCAGAATTGCGATTTGGGGAGCGCTCGAGGCGCGGCTGCAGTCGGTCGACACATTGGTTGTTGGCGGCCTCAATGAGGGCAGTTGGCCGCAGAGCGTCGAAGCCGGACGTTTCATGTCGCGGATGATGAAGATCGGAATGAATCTGGAGCCGCCGGAACGGCGTATCGGATTGGCAGCGCACGATTTCCAGATGGCCATGGGCGCCCCGAAACTGGTGCTGTCGCGGTCTGCCCGCTCCGGCGACGCGCCATCGGTTGCCTCGCGTTGGGTGCAACGCCTGTTGACCTGCGCCGGCGAAACCGCGACGCAGGGACTGCGCGGCAGGGGTGAGGTTTTGCTGGCGTGGGCCCGCAGCCAGGATCTGGGTCAGGACAGGCCGTTCGCGGAACGCCCGAATCCGAGACCGCCGCTACCTGCCAGGCCGCGTCATTTTTCGGTCACCGAAATCGAGACGCTGCGTCGCGATCCCTATGCGGTCTATGCAAAACGCATTCTCGGACTTCGCCGTCTTGATCCGCTCGACAGCGATCCGGGGGCTGCGGAGCGTGGTATCCTGTTTCACGAGATACTGCATCGGTTCGTGCAGGCCGGTATCGATCCGAACCAGGCCGGTGCGCTGGAGCAGCTGATCGGGATTGCAAGACACTGTTTTACCGAAACCGGTCTGCCGACCGACATAGAAGCATTGTGGTGGCCGCGGTTCGACGCGATGGCCGGGAACATTGTTGGTTGGGAAGCGCGCCGCGCACCGGATGTGCTGGAGCGTCATTCTGAAATTTCCGCCGGCAGAACCGACGTTGGCGAGACCGGTATGACATTGTCCGGACGCGCCGATCGAGTTGATGTGGTTGCCGGCGGCAGCGCCCACATCATCGACTACAAGACCGGCAGTTCGCCGTCGAAAGGCCAGGCCCATATTTTGCTGTCACCCCAGTTGGCGCTGGAAGGGGCGCTGTTGTCACGCGGTGCGTTTTCGGAGCCCGGCCCGCGGGAGTCATCGGATCTGATCTATGTCCGGTTGCGCCCTGATGGCACGGTCGAGGAAGAAAGTGTTCTCAAGCACAACAGGCAGGTCAGAACCGCTGCCGATCTTTGCGATGAGGCCTGGTCGCGATTGTCGGGATTGCTGGTCCACTTTACTGCACCGGAAGCCGGCTACCTGTCGCGCGCGCTGCCGTTCCGCGCCGAAGAAACCGATGGTGACTATGACCATCTTGCAAGAGTGCTTGAATGGTCCGCAGGCGGTGAGGGCGCGATCGACGAGGCCGGTGGAGAATGACGGCATCCTTCAAGGTTCCCGCCGAAACCGACAAGCGGCAGTCGCAGGCCTCGCATCCGGCTATGTCTGCATGGGTTTCGGCAAATGCCGGTTCGGGCAAGACCCATGTGCTGGCACAGCGGGTGATCCGCCTGCTTCTGGCGGGAACCGATCCGTCGAGGGTTCTTTGCCTGACCTATACAAGGGCCGCAGCCGCCAACATGGCGAACCGGGTGTTCGACGAACTGTCTGCATGGACGCGCATGGACGATGCGGCGCTTGGCCAGGTGATCGGCGGCCTGACCGGTAAAAGACCGTCTGCCGATGATCTGCGTCGCGGTCGCCGACTGTTTGCCCGAGCGCTGGAAACGCCAGGTGGCCTGAAGATCCAGACCATTCACGCCTTTTGCGAAGCCGTGCTGCATCAGTTTCCGCTTGAGGCGAACATTGCCGGTCATTTCGAAATGCTGGACGGTCGGATGGAAGCTGCGCTGTTTGCCGAAGCGCGGCGTGGCATGCTTGTGGCGGCCTATCGCAATGCCGGCTCATCGGCTGCGACGGCTTTGTCCGGAGTGCTGGACAGGGCAGGCGAATTCGGACTGGATACCCTCCTTGTTGAAGTCGTGGCGAAGCGTGATGAGTTGCGCGACTTCATCGCACAGATGCGGTCAGCGCCAGAACCCTTTTCGCCGCTGTTTGAACGGTTCGAATTCATGTCCGGCGAGACGGAGCTGGGAATCGCGGCGTCGCTGTGGCCGCTCGAATATTTCACTGCGGCATTTGCCGATGAGTTTGAACGGCGGGCGGTTTCGGCCGGCAAGCAGCGGGCCCTGGAGTTCGCACAGAGTTTGCAAAGTGCGCTGAGCCAGACCGATCCGCTGGTCCGGCTTGACCATCTTGCAAAAACGTTTCTGACGGCTCAGCGGGCAGGCGCCTGGAAACCCCGTGCGACCAGGACAATCGCGGCGAAAGGTGTCGGTGAATATTTTCCGGAATTTGCCGAGCAGTTCGAACAGGCGGCAGATCGTATCTGCGGCTGTCTTGATCGCCTTGCGCTGTTTCGCATGCTGGATTCAACACGTGCCGCGCTGATATTGGCCGAACAATTGATAGAACGCTATGAGCGGCTGAAATCGGCTCGCGGATTTCTTGACTTCAACGACCTTATTGGCCGAACGATTCGTTTGCTGGGACGCGGTGACGTCGGACCCTGGATCCATTACAAACTCGACCGCGGCATTGAACACATCCTGGTCGATGAAGCACAGGACACCAGCCCGCAGCAGTGGGCAATCATCAACAGTCTGGCGGCTGAGTTTTTTTCCGGCCAGGGCCTGCGGCAGGAAGGAACCCGTACCATCTTTGCCGTCGGTGATGAGAAACAGTCGATCTATTCGTTCCAGGGGGCGGCTCCCGAAGCCTTCGATGCCAGTGGCCGTTCGTTCAGGCGAAAGGCGGAGGGCGCCGGATTGGATTTCCAGCCGGTCGAGCTTTATCTGTCGTTCCGTTCGACACCGGATATTCTGTCGGCGGTCGATCGGGTTTTCGAACACGAACACGCCTACAGGGGATTGCATCAGCAGCCGCGCAAAACCGTGCACGAGGCGATCCGCCGTTCCGATTCCGGATATGTCGATATCTGGAGCAGTATCGGACAGACCGATGTCGATCAGCCGGAAGACTGGACGGAACCGGTCGACCACGCTTCCGCCCCGGCGGTGCAACTGGCCGAGCGCATCGCGACACGGATCGAGAACTGGATCGCTTCCGGCGAGATCATCGAGGGTCGAGGCCGCGCGCTTGCGGCCGGTGATGTCATGGTGCTGGTGCGCAAGCGCGACCGCTTCATTCACGCTCTGTCGCGCAGTCTGAAAAACCGTCATATTGCCGTTGCCGGCGCCGACCGGTTGAATCTTGCCGGACATATCGCGGTTCAGGATCTCGTCGCGCTCGGACGTTTCGTGCTGCAGCCGGAAGACGACCTCTCGCTCGCAGCCCTGCTCAAAAGCCCGGTATTCGATCTGTCCGAAGACCAGCTCTTTGAGCTTGCCTGGAACCGGCCGCAAGGTGTGTCGCTGTTTGAGGCCCTGCGCCAGACAGCCGATCGGGATCAGGATCTGCAGGACATTGAACGCCAGCTTGCACAATGGCGCGCCCAGGCTGATTTCCGTCCGGTGTTCGAGTTCTATGCCGACATCCTGGCGAGTAACGGTGTACGGGAGAAAATGGTCGGCCGACTCGGCCGGGAAGCCGGCGATGTGCTTGACGAGTTTCTGCGTTTTGCCTTTGCCGAGGAGCAATCGGGATTGCCGGGACTGGAGGTCTTTCTTGCAACACTGGAGATGGCCGGGCCGGATGTGAAACGCGAATCGGACCAGACCCGCGACGAAGTGCGCATCATGACCGTTCATGCGGCCAAGGGGCTTGAGTCGCCAGTGGTGTTTTTGGTCGACAATGGCAGCGCTCCGTTTTCGCCGAGCCATCTGCCGCGGCTTCTTGTTCTGCCGACGAATAGCGATCAGTGGCAAGGAAATGGATATTTGTGGCGAGGCGGACGCGACGTTGAGAATTCGGTGTCGCACGGTCTGGCGGCCGGGGTTCGCGGGAAGGCGGAAGAAGAATACCGCCGTCTGCTGTATGTTGGCATGACCCGCGCGGAGGACCGGCTCATCACCTGCGGATACCATGGCAAGCGACCGCCGGCGGAAGATGGCTGGCTGGCGCTGGTGCAGAATGCGCTGCTGCCGTTCGCCATGCCGTTGCAGGATGGTCCGGATGGAATTGCGGCGCATCGTTATCAAATCAGCGATCCGGCGGCCAAATCCGGGGAGCGCCCAATTGCCGAACCAGAACCGGCGCCTTTGCCGGAATATCCGGTCGATCTGCTGACGCCAGTCCCGGCGGTGCAGGACTTGCCGCCGCCGCTGTCTCCCTCCGGGGCCGGAGCCGCGATTGAACCCGATGCCGATGTTGTTTCATCCACCCGGTCGCCGGTTTTCGATCAGCCGGACAGACCGTCCTTCGCAATCGAACGCGGTCTCGCCATCCATCGATTGTTGCAGGTGCTTCCGAGCTTGCCTGAATCGGAACGGCGTCCGGCCGCCGAACGCTACATTGCCCGTGCCGGTGCCAATTGGCAGCAGGCAGAACGACTACGTGCCGTCGAATCGTCCATGGCCGTTCTGCAGGAGAGCGATTTTGCCGATGTCTTTGGCACCGGCTCGCAGGCCGAGGTTTCGATCATGGGAACTTTGCAGGTCGGGGATGGCGACCGATCGATTTCCGGCAAGATCGACCGTCTGGCCGTGTCGGCCGACCAGGTGCTGATTGTCGATTACAAAACCAATCGCCCGCCGGCCGGCAGCGCCGGCGACGTGCCATTCAGCTATGTGGCGCAGATGGCGCTGTACCGTGCGCTGCTGGCTGAAATTTATCCTGGCCGGCGCATCCGTGCCGCCCTGCTCTACTCCGAAACTCCACGGCTTATAGAGCTGCCGCCCAGCGATCTGGACGATGCCCTTGCCCGGGTCACGAGAGCGTGAGAAAAGCCAAACTTGATTATTGCCGCCGTTACCCCCAGATTCCGGCCAACACAGAAAACGGAGACCCTTATGAGCGTCCAAAAAGTCGACAATAGCAATTTCCAGTCTGACGTCCTGCAATCCAGCGAGCCGGTGGTCATTGATTTCTGGGCAGAATGGTGCGGTCCGTGCAAGATGATCGCACCGGCGCTTGAGGAAATCTCCTCGGAAATGGGTGGCAAAGTGAAGATCGCCAAGGTCAATATAGACGAGAATCCGGAACTGGCGACGCAGTATGGTGTCCGCTCGATTCCGACCCTGCTGATTTTCAAGGATGGCGAAATCGTCGCCAACAAGATCGGCGCCGCGCCCAAGAGTCAGCTCAGCGACTGGATCAGCGGCGCGATCTGAACCGCGCCTGCGACGAAACGGTTCAGGTTGGCGGCGTGCCGTTTTCAAACAGCATGTCGCCAACGAGATAAAGCGATCCGCCGATCAGAATTCGGGGGGCGGGCTCGTCGCTGTCCCATGTATCGCGCAGCAGTTTCAGCGCATTGTCGACAGAGCTGATCGGTTCCGCCGACAGGCCGGCTTCGCCGGCACGCACCGCCAGTTCCTCCGGTGTTATTCCGGCATCAGTGCCCCTGACCGGCACCGCAAACACATGCCGTGCCATATCCTCGAATGCCCTGAAATAGCCTGTCGGGTCCTTGGTATTGATCATGCCGCTGATCAGGAACAACGGGCGCGGATTCATTTCCTCCAGTGCTGCCAGCGTCTCGGCGATCACCGCGCCGGCTCCCGGATTGTGTCCGCCATCGATCCAGATTTCCGTCCCATCCGGTCCGAGGCCGGAGAGCCTGCCCTGTGGCAACCGCTGCATGCGACCCGGCCATACGACCGACTTCATTGCGCGGTTTGCCGCCGGTGCTTCGACGAGAAAGCCGGCGGCCTTGACCGCGGCGATGGCCGCTGCGGCATTGGCCAACTGATGCCGGCCGGAAAGGCGCGGCAATGACAGGTCCATCAGGCCCTGTTCGTCCTGATAGATGAGCTGGCCGTTTTCCTCATAGGCAAGAAACTCCTGGCCGTAGATCCAGCTCGGGCAACCAAGCCGCTCCGCGGTCTCGACCAACACTTCGCGCGCGTGACCGGATTCCTGCGCGCTGATGACGACCGGAAAACCCTTCTTGATGATTCCGGCCTTCTCGGCCGCGATCATTTCGAGCCGGTCGCCGAGGTGAGATTGATGGTCGAGCGATATCGGCATGATCAGCGTGACCGCAGGGCTCTCGATGATATTGGTCGCATCGAACCGGCCGCCGAGGCCGACTTCGATGATGGCGGCATCCGCCGGATGCTCCGCAAACAGCACGAACATCACGGCCGTCAGTATCTCGAAAATGGTGATCTTCTCGCCGTCATTGGCCTCAGCCACCCGGGAAATGGTCTCGGCCAGAAGGGCGTCACTGACCAGCTGTCCGGTCAGCCGAAACCGTTCATGCCAGTTCACCAGATGGGGCGACGTGTGCACATGGACCCGGTAACCGGATTCCTCAAGCAGCGCGCGCGAAAACGCCGCCGCCGAACCCTTGCCGTTGGTTCCCGCTATATGAAGGATCGGTGGAAGACGGAGATGCGGATTGCCCAACCGGTCGAGCAGCCGCACGATGCGGTCGAGCGACAGGTCGTAGCCTTTCGGGTAGAGCGACGATA
>JAJFHT010000093.1 GCA_021775495.1 Hyphomicrobiales bacterium
GGCACCGTCAGCAGCAGCATCGACAGGCTCTCGAAGACGCAGCCGAGTACAAGATAAACTGCGATAATCATCAACATCACCGCCATCGGGCCAAGCCCGAGGCCGGTGACGAGCTCGCGCAGACCTTCCGGCAGGCCCGCCAGATTGATGAAATTGGAAAAGATCCAGGCGCCAATCAGTACGATGAAAAGCGCAGCTGTGGTGTGGGCGGTTTCGATCAGCACCTCAATGGTGTCGTCGCGGCTGAGATTACCGCGCGACAGCGCGATCAGGAATGCACCTGCAGCTCCCATTCCGGCGGCTTCGGTCGGCGAAAACGTCAGGTTGACCGGCCAGAAATCGAAGGCGCCGTAAAGACCGCCGATCACCACGATGAAGAGCAGCAGGACCGCCCAAACACCCTTGATCGCCAGGATACGATCCTGCCAAATCGAGCGGGTTCCAGCCGGGCCGGAATTCGGATCGCGCGCCACCGTGTATCGGACGGCGCCAAGGTAGAACAATACGCCGATCAGCCCCGGAATGATGCCGGCGATGAACAGTTTGCCGATACTGGTCTCCGTCAGCAGGCCGTAAATCACCAGAATCACGCTTGGTGGGATCAGGATGCCCAGGGTGCCGCCGGCCGCGATGGACGCGGTGGACAGCTTGTCGGAGTAGCCAAACTTGCGCATCTGCGGCATGGCGACTTTCGACATTGTCGCGGCTGTCGCCAGGGATGAACCGCAAATCGCCGAGAAGCCGGCGCAGGCGACGATTGTCGCCATTGCCAATCCACCGCGCAGATGGCCGAGAAAGACATAGGAAACCTGGTAGAGTTCGCGCGACAGCCCACCCTTGTTGACGAACAGTCCCATCAGGATGAACAGCGGCACAACCGACAAGCCGTAGTCCTGACTGGTGTCGATGATCAACCGGCCGGCCATCGAGATGGCGGCGCGCATCGACGTTTCATTGGCATAGCCGACGATGCCGACAATGCCCATTGCGATGGCGATCGGCATGCGCAGAAAGACAAGGACAAGGACGGCTGCAAAGCCGATGCAGGAGATCAGCATCCCGCTATCGGTCCATGACGGCGTTCGAGGGGAGATCAGATGGTCTGGTCATTTTTCGGCAGACGGGATGGTGCGACGATCCGGGTGATGCCGCGGGCAAGGAAAACCAGCGCCGTTATGGCGGTGATGATTGCGATAAAAAAGGCGATATAGAACTGCGGAATCTCGAGATATTCCGTCGTCGTTCCGTAGGAGCGGGCGCGTTCGGCAAGTTGCCAGACCCGCAACGCCGGCCAGAACAAGACCACGCCGCAAATCAGGTCGATCACGGTGTCCCGGATGCGGGCGAGGGTCTTTGAAAACAGCGGATCCAGAAGATCGACTGCGATGTGTTTGCCGCGCCAGGTGATCACCGGCAAGGACGAAAAAACGATGATTGCCATGAACAGGCGAGTCAGTTCGGTGGCCGATTCGATCGGATTGTTGATCGTGCTTCGCAAGATGACGTCGAAAAACGTCATCCAGACCAGCGCGAACAGAACGATCGCCGCCAGCCAGGAAGGCGCCCGGGTGAGGAATGCCCCCACCCGGGAACCCTCTGCATCAGAGGGTGTGACGCTCATGAAGCGATGTCCAACCTTTGGTTCGCTTACATGCTTTTCATTTCAGCCGCGATAAAGTCCATCGCCGCCTTGGCATCGATGCCCTTGCCGGACACTTCACCCAGAACCTTCTCGATGATCGGACCGGACATGGCCGTGTATTTGGCGGCATCCTCGGCGGAAGCCTCTGTCAGGAAATCCGCCTGTGCTTCCATGCCGGCCTTGTTGCCCGCGGCATCGATTTCATCCCAGACGGCGCCGGCGACTTTCGACATCGGCTCGCCAAAGACTTTTTCAAGTGCGGCACGATCCTGATCCGACAGTCCGGCGAAGGCATCTTCGTTCATGATCACGGCAAAAGATCCGCGATAAAATCCGCCAGGAACGGTAAAGGTGTTTTTGGCGACTTCGGTCAGCTTGAAGCCCTTCTTGCCTTCCATCGGCATCATCACGCCATCCGCGGCGTTCGATGCGAGGGTCTCATAGACCTTCGGAGCAGGGACACGAATGCCGGTTGCACCAAGGGCTGCCCCGACATCACCGGAGACACCGCCGCCAATGCGCAGCTTCATGCCATTGATCTCGTCGAGCTTGGTGACCTTGCGGTCGGAATGCAGAACACCCGGACCGTGTGTCATCAGGGCAATGATCTTCACGCCCTTGTGCTCGTCGGCCTTGGCAAAGAACTTTTCATGGGCGCGCCAGTAAGCCACGGATGCCGCCTCGGCATTTCCCACATAACCTGGCAATTCGATCATCTTGGTGGCGACGAAACGGCCGGGTGTGTAACCGTGGAAAATCCACGAAATATCAGCCGCACCATCCTGCACCAGGTCGATTTGTGCCGGTGGCGAGCCGAGCTTGTACTTGATTTCTGCAGTGACCCGCCCTTCGGTGGCCTTTTCGATAATCTCGGTGACCTTGGGCCACAGGATTGCGTTGATCCCATGAGATGGGGGCGCCCAGCTCGAAATCGTCAGTGTTTTGTCGGCGGCGATGGCGGAAATGCCCGTCATTGCCAATACGGCCGCGCCGGCCAGAAGTTTGGTAAAAGTGCTCATCAGTTTCATGGATTTCCTCCCAGTTGAATTGAATAGATAATAAAGCTGCCGTTGTTCATTTTCGAACCTATCCGGCCTGCCGCCGGTGTTCCGGCTGCTTTACCCGTTGCCTTAACATGTTAAGCATCTCCTTTAAAGTATCGATCTCCACAATCGAATAGGAACTCAGAATGTCCGTTTCGTGGATTTTCGCCTTTGCGATGAGTTCAGCCGCAAGCGTCTTTCCTTCCGAGGTCAATCCGACAAGTACCTTGCGGCGATCATCGGAAGAGGAGTGGCGTTTGACCTCTCCGGTCTTTTCCAGCCGGTCGATGGTACGGGTGAGCGTCGATTGCTTGATAAGGCAATGGTCGGCCAATTGTCCAATCGTCATCTGACGGGTCGGATAAAGTGTCGCCAACACACGCCATTTCGAGACAGGGACACCTTGGTTGGCCAGGCTGCGATGGAATTCGGTACTGGCATCCGCGCTGGCCTGTGCAAGCAGGTATAGAAGATAGCCTTCGGTGAAGCTCTCCTCGAATTTTTCCATTCACACCCGCCAGTCCGTTCCAACCAAACCCAGGCCGCGATTGCGGCTTGGGCTATCCTGCAGCATTTGCAGAAGAATTTCAATGCGTTTGCATTATATGATTTTGCATGTATTCTTCGCCGCTAGCCACAGCACCGTTTGCCGGGCAGTACGAGGGAGGAAACATGTTCGAGGATCGGATCGAGTCACATTGGATTGATGCCTTTCAGGCCGTCTTTGAGCTTTGCAAGGTGAAATCCAGCGAAACGACCATCATCCTGTCTGAAACACAAAGCCGCCCTATCAACGTCCACCTGGCGGAACTCGCTCTGGCCCGTCTGGGTGCGAATTTCTTCCACCTGCAGGTGCCGACCCGGCCGGCAGAAGCCGGGCCGATCGTCCGGTCGACCGGAACATGCCTGGCCCTAACCGGGCAGGACCAGGCGGTCTCTGCGCTGGCGGCCAGTGATTTTGTCGTCGATCTGACGCTTGAAGGGCTGATGCATGCCCGGGAAACAGGATCAATCCTCAAGGGCGGTGCCCGCATCCTCAACATATCGAACGAACATCCTGAAGCTCTGGCGCGGTTGTGGCCGGACCCGGAACTGAAGGACCAGGTGCGTGAAGCGGTTGGCAAATGCCGTTCATCAACACAAATGACGGTCACCTCGGCTGCCGGAACCGATCTCGTCGTCGACATGTCAGGGGCGTCCCATGTCGGCGTCTGGGGCTGGACGGACCGCCCTGGAACGCTGGCACACTGGCCGGGTGGCATCGTGGTCAGTTTTCCCCGGGAAAACAGTACGCAGGGGCGGCTGGTGTTCCGACCTGGCGACATGAACCTGACGTTCAAACGCTATTTTGAGAGCGAAGTCGTGTTCACCCTGAAAGATGATTTTGTCACCGGCATCGAAGGAAAGGGCGCTGATGCCACCTTGATGCGGACCTATCTCGAGGATTTCGCGGATCCGAAGGCGTTCGCGACAAGCCATGTAGGCTGGGGATTGAATCCGGGTGCGCGTTATGAGGCGCTGACCATATATGACCGCCGCGAGACCAATTGCACCGAGTTGCGGGCGGTATCTGGCAATTTTCTTTATTCGACCGGTGCGAACGAGTTCGCCAATCGTTTCACCCGCGGCCATTTCGATTTGCCGATGATGGGCTGTTCCATCGCGCTCGACGGACAATTGGTTGTGGATTCGGGCAGTGTGGTCTGATGCCGCGCGCGGCCGGCATTTTATTTGAGCAAAGCGGAACCGGTGATGTCCCGCTGATCTGCCTGCATGGCATTGGCGGCGACGCCGGCAGCTTTCAGCCGCAACTGGACGAACTTGGTCGGTCGATGCGGGTGATATCGTGGAACATGCCTGGGTATGGCGGATCGGACCCATTGCCGGAAATGACGTTCGAGGCGCTTGCGGGCGCTGTCAGATCGTTCATGGACGCGCTGCAACTGGAAACCGCCCACATTGCGGGACAGTCGATCGGCGGCATGATCGCACAGGAATTTGCCTTGCGGTTTCCCGAACGTGTTGCGTCGTTGATCTTGATTGCCACGACACCGGCGTTTGGCGGCCGCGATGAGGGTTTCAAGACGGAGTTCCTGAAAGCGCGAATGAAACCGCTTGACGAAGGACGCACCATGGCGGAACTCGCACCGGAATTCGTGCCGCAGATCGTCGGCTCGAAAGCCTCCGACGCGGCAATCGCCGCAGCCATTCAGTCGATGGCGTCGGTTCCCGAAAACAGTTACCGCGCAGTGGTCACATGCCTGGTCACGTTCGACCGCTACGCCGACACGGCCGCGATCGGACAGCCCGCCTGTCTGATTGCGGGCGCGGAAGACCGCAATGCGCCGGCGCGCACGATGGAGAAAATGGCCGCGAGAATGCCGCGTGGCGCATTTCACCAGATTGAGGGCGCCGGACATCTGGTCAATCTGGAAGCACCCGATGTGACCAACACCATCCTGAAACAATTCCTGCAATCCAATGAAAGAGGGCGATCATGAACCTGCACTCGGAACTCTCATCCCATGTCGACGATGCGCCGATTTTCGATCCGGACGCGTGGAACCTCACTGAAAAACAGGCGACGCTCTGCACTGAGACTCGCAAACTCGGCCAGCAGGTTCTTGCCGGGCGTGCATCCCGTTACGACCGTGATGCGGTTTTTCCGACGGAAAATTATGAAGATCTGGCGAAACATGACCTGCTCGGCATCTGCGTTCCCGAGGAGTTTGGCGGGCGCGGCGCGGACCTCAAGACCTACATGCTGGCCGCAGCGGAGATCGGCCGCTATTGCGGCGCGACGGCACTGACATTCAACATGCATGTCAGTTCCTGTCTGTGGACCGGCTTTCTGCTTGATGAACTTGAAATGGAACCGGAAGTTCGGGCAAGGCATGAACAGCGGCGCGCGGTGCACTACGAGCGGATCGTCAAACAGGGAAAGATCTATGCCCAACCGTTTTCCGAGGGCGGCGCGGCGGCGGCCGGCGCCAAGGCTTTCGGTACACATGCTGTCCGCGTCGACGGTGGCTGGCGGCTCTCCGGCAAGAAGATTTTTGCCTCGCTCTCGGGCCATGCCGACTATTATGGCGCGCTGTGCACGGAGTTGAAGACACCGGATTCCGAGCCCTCCCGTCGCAACACCATGTATCTCGCGGTTCCGGCCGATGCCGAGGGTGTTACGGTCGAGGGGGATTGGGATCCGCTCGGCATGCGCGGCACGGTTTCGCGCAATCTGATTTTCAAGGATGTCTTTGTGCCGGAAGAGGCATTGCTGATGCCGCGCGGCATCTATTTCAAGGCGGCGAAACAATGGCCGCACATGTTCATGACCCTAACGCCGAGTTACATGGGCATTGCGCAGGCCTGTTACGATTTCACCGTGAGTTATCTGCGCGGCGAGGTGGAAGGCACGCCACCGGTCAAACGGCGGATGTATCCGACCAAACAGCTGGCCGTGTCGCAGATGCGCATCATGCTGGAGCAGACCAAGGCGCTCTGGTTCCAGTCGATTTCGGAAGCCAGGCCGAATCCGAGCAAGGAGAGCCTGCTGAGGGCCTGGGCGGCGCAATATTCAGTGATGGAAAATGCCAATGAACTGGCTCAGCTCGCCATTCGCACCTGCGGCGGCCAGTCGATGCTGAAATCATTGCCATTGGAGCGGCTTTATCGCGACAGCCGCTGCGGTTCGCTGATGCTGCCATGGACTTCGGAACTGTGCATGGACATGATGGGCAAAGCCGCGCTCTACGAGGTTGGTGAGAACGACGACGCATGACAGTGCTGCCTCGGACCATAGATAACTGGATCAGCGGACACGCGCGTTTCACCCCCGACAAACCGGCCATAGTCTTTGAAGGCAGTACTCTGACCTATGCGCAATTGCTTGCCCAGGTCGATCAGACAGCCTCAGTGCTGGCCGGTAAATTCGGACTGAAGCGCGGCGAGCGGATCGGCTATTACGGCATGAACAGCCCGGAAGTCTTTGTTCTGCTTTTCGCCGCAGCCAGGCTTGGCCTGATCCTCGTTCCGTTCAACTGGCGACTTGCCGTGCCGGAACTGCAATTCATCGCCAGTGATTGCGCGCCGCGACTGCTGGTTGTCGATGGCCGGTTCGAAGAACTGGTGCCGGATATCGTCGAAGGGCTGGCAGACTGCGAGATCGTCTCGATCGCCGATGCCCATGATCGCTGGCCCTTGCTTTCCGATCTTCGCCAGGCGAGTGAACCGGTTGTGCCCTGGCATGCCGCAACAAGTGACCCATTGCTGATTGTCTACACATCCGGAACGACCGGCGCGCCCAAGGGTGCGGTTCTGACTCAGGATGCCATGCGCTGCAATGCCATGATGGCGCAGCACGCCTATGACATGACCGCTCACGATCATGTTCTGAACGTCCTTCCGCTGTTTCACGTTGGCGGACTGGCGATCCAGCCGTTGCCGGCTTTATCGCTGGGGGCGACGGTAATATTGCATGAGAAATTCATTCCCGATCTGGCGGTCAGATCACTGTCCGAGGACGGCATCACTTTGATCAACGTCGTACCTACCGTGCTTCAGGCAATGGTACAGACGGAAGGTTGGACCGCTGCGGATTTGAAATCCCTGCGGGCGGTATCAATCGGCTCGACCGATGTGCCGACGGAACTGATCGAGACGGTCCATCGGCGCGCGATCCCGTTGGTGCAAATCTACGGGGCTACGGAGACCGGACCAATCGCGATCTATCAGCGTATAGATGCGGCCTTTGATACCGTCGGTTCGATCGGCCGGACAGGCCTTTACTGCGAGACCAGGCTGGTCGACGAGGCGGGGCAGGATGTGGCCGATGGCGACAACGGCGAGATATGGGTTCGCGGACAGAACACGCTGACCGGTTACTGGAACAATGACGAGGCGACAAAGGCCAATATTGTCGATGGCTGGTTTCGAACCGGTGACGTGGCGCAACGCGATGCCGACGGCAATTTCTGGTTTGCCGACCGGATAAAGCACGTCATCATTTCAGGCGGCGAAAATATCTATGCGGCGGAACTGGAACGTGTTCTTCGCAGCCATCCGGAAATCCGGGAACTCTCGATCGTTGGCCGCCAGGATGATCGCTGGGGTGAAGTTCCGGTAGCCGTTGTCGTACGGAAAGACACGGCGCTGACTTCGCAGGAGGTGCTCGCGGTCTATGACGGCCAACTGGCCCGTTTCAAACATCCGAAAGATGTGGTGTTTGTCGATGCCCTGCCTAGAAATGCCATGGGCAAGGTGCTTGTTGATGCGGTAAGGCAAATGGCGGCGGCCGGCAGCGGTTGAATACAGGAAGGCCCGATGACCGAAGGAAACACGGAATCCGGACTGCGCGCGGGCTTTGTCGATGCGATGAGTTATGCCGCCAGCACGGTCAACATCGTCACCACTGACGGCTCGGCTGGCAGAAGCGGTGTGACCGTCTCGGCGATGTCATCGGTCTCGGCGGATTCGCCGAAACCCACCTTGCTGGTCTGCGTTCACCACATGAGTGAGACGGCGGAACGCATTGTCGAGAACGGCGTCTTTTGCGTCAACGTGCTGAGGGACGATCAGGCAGTTATTTCAGATACTTTTGCCGGTCGCCTGAAAGATCGATTCAAGGAAAAATTCGACTGCGCTGAGTGGACGACCCAGGTGACCGGCGCGCCGCGCGTCGTCGATCCGTTGGTCGCGTTCGATTGCCGGGTGATTTCACGACAGAGCGTCGGAACGCATTTTGTCTTTCTGGGGGAAGTGGTCGACCTGTTTATCGCAGGGCACGGTTCCCCACTGATCTATGCCAATCGCGCCTATGGATCGCCGGGTCGGATTTCGGTGGCCAAACGCTCCGCTACCGGCAATTCATCCGCGGCGGAAAAACCCCTGAATGTCGGGTGTTTCGAGACGTTTGCCCCTTACCTTCTGCCGACGCTGATCGGTAGACTCACCGAGGAAACCGGTCCGTTTGAGCTGAACATGATTGAAGGCAATCAGGACCGGGTGCGCCAGAGCCTGCTATCCGGGGAAGCTGAAATCGCCTTGCTTTACGGCCATGACCTGCCGGACGATATCGAGACGCAACATCTGACGGAACTTCGGCCGTATGTCCTGTTGGCTGCCGGACATCCTCTTGCCGTCAAACCTGAACTGACGCCGCCAGATCTGATCGGATACCCGGCGATCCTGCTTGATGTTTCGCCAAGCGTGGAGCATTTCGAGGACCTGAACCGGACGACTGGAAACCAGTTGAGCGTTGGGTTTCATTCCGCATCATTCGAAATGGTTCGCGGGCTGGTCGGACACGGGCTGGGGTACGCAGTGCTTGCAACACGGCCCGTCTCGGGAATGAGTTATGACGGCAAGTCGCTCGTCTCGCGGCCATTGGTCCATGGCGGTGAACTTGGGCGAGTGGTTCTGGCGTGGAAAAAAGACCGCGATCTGTCACCGGTTTCGAAATTGTTTGTCAGACATTGCGGCGAATTGTTCGAGGCCGAAGACAGCCCGGTCTGATGCATCCGCGAAGCGACCTCAAAATTACCCGAGACGACTTACACGGGGCAATTCACCGACGGCCACCATGCGGTCCTCGGTTACCGATGTCATGGCGGCTTCGGCCAGTGCCAGCGCCTTCAATCCATCCTCGCCGTTTGGAGTGAGTTTCCGGTCGTTGACAATGCCATCGATGAAAGCGGAAATTTCAGCGGCATAGGCTTCGGTGTAGCGGGTCATGAAAAAGTCATGCAGCGGTGGCCGCGTGTAACCATCGGCGTTTGCTATTTCAATCGATACCGGACGCTGGTTCTCGGCGGCAACCGATCCTTTCGAGCCGTGCACCTCGATCCGCTGGTCGTAACCGTATGTGGCCCGGCGGCTGTTCGATATCGTGCAATGTTTCCCGGACGCTGTCGTCAGGATGACCGACGCGCTGTCGAAGTCGCCGAGTTCTCCGATTTGCGGATCGGTCAGGACAGAGCCGGCTGCCATGACGGTGACCGGTTCTTCGCCGAGTAGAAAGCGGGCGATGTCGAAATCATGGATCGTCATGTCGCGAAATATGCCGCCGGATGACTTGATGTACCCGGCGGGCGGAGCGCCGGGATCGCGCGAAATGATCTGGATCATTTCGACATCGCCGATGGCTCCATTGTCGATTGCCTGGCGAACCGCGGCAAAATGCGGATCAAACCGGCGATTGAACCCGACCATCAGTCTTGCGCCGAGGCGGTCGACGGTTTCGAGACAGGTTACAACCCGTTCAAGATCGAGATCGATCGGTTTTTCGCAGAAAATCGCTTTGCCTGCATGCGCGAACCGTTCGATCAGATCCGCGTGCGTGTCAGTGGGCGTGCAGATCACCACGGCATCGATATCTCCGGCCGCCTCGATCTCTTCGATGGTTTTCACATCGCAATGGTAGTTGTCTGCAAGGGAGCGTGCGGCCTGTGGGACCGCATCGGCGACTGCTTTCAGTTGGGCATCGGCGTTTTGCGAAATTGCGGCCGCGTGGACCTTTCCAATTCGGCCTGCGCCGAGAACTGCGAAATTGACGGTCATGACGGCCCCTTTGTTAGATACAAGATTCCGGTTTTGAGAGCGGTAATCCCGACCCTCTTGCCAGAATGGAATAAAAATTCCAAAATCATGAAAAATGGAACGTGTCAACAGAGCGGGATGAACAGGCATGGTGGGCAACGCGGCGCCACAGACTATGGACGCGTTTTACGAACGGTTGAGGGATCTGGGTGACGGATTGCCGAAACGGCTGCGCCAGTGCGCCAACTATGTGACGGCCAATCCGGACCGGGTCGCGGTTTCGACAGTGGCTGAACTCGCAATGGCTGCCGATGTGCAGCCGTCAGCTTTCATGCGGTTTTGTCAGGAACTGGGGTTTTCCGGGTTCTCGCAGATGCAGAAACTGTTTCGGGACGATTATTCGCAGAAGTGGCCCGACTACAATACACGCCTGGCCAGTTTACGGGAGAGGGGATCGGACACCCCTTCCGCATTGCTTGCCGAATTTGTCGAAGCCGGGCGCAGTTCACTCGAAAACCTGACGCACACGGCCAATCCCAAGGCCATGGACAAGGCGTTGGAGATCCTAAAATCGGCCAATACGATACATGTTGCCGGTTTTCGCCGTACCTTCCCGGTGGCGAGTTACCTGACATACACATTCGAAAAAATGAGCGTACCGGCCATATTGCACAGCGGCGTCGGCAATCTGGATTTCGGCCACATGCTGCGCGAGGGCGATGCGTTGATCGCAATCACCTTCGCTCCCTACACAGCCGAAACCGTTCAACTGGCGGAAGCTGCTGAATCCCGTGGGCTTGGCGTGGTGGCCCTCACCGATGCGATGACCAGTCCGCTGACCCGGATCAAAGCCGCACAACTGCTGGTATCGGAGATCGATGTCGGTGCCTTCCGTACGCTTTCAGCAACGATGACATTGGCAATTACCCTGGCGGTCGCTGTCGGGGTTAGCCGAAATCTGGTATGAAATAGAAAAAATCTGTTGCAATGACACAAAAATAGAATTTATATTCCATTTGAAATTTTCGGAATTCGCCGGAAATTGACCATACGTGCGTTTCGCCGCGACGGTGAGCGCCGTTAAGACCAATTGCTCCTGGGAGGATCACATGAGAAAGACATTATTGGCATTGGCGGCCGCTGCGGTCGCATTTGCCGGAATCGCAGCCCCGGCTGCCGCAGAAGGCGAGAAATTCATTCTTGTCAGCCACGCGCCGGACAGCGACAGCTGGTGGAACACGATCAAGAACGCAATGGCACTTGCCGGCAAGCAGGTCGGAGTTGATGTCGAATACCGCAATCCGCCGACCGGTGACATTGCTGATATGGCGCGGATCATCGAGCAGGCGGCTGCTTCCAATCCGCAGGGCATCATCACAACGCTTGCCGATCCGGACGTCCTCAGTGGACCGATCAAGAATGCCGTCGCCAAGGGCATTCCCGTCATCATCATCAATTCCGGTACGCCAGAACAGGCTGCGGAAGTCGGCGCGCTGATGTATGTCGGTCAGCCGGAATATGATGCCGGACTGGCAGCTGGCCAGCGTGCCAAGCGTGATGGCATCGGATCTTTCCTCTGTGTGAACCACGTGGTTTCCAACCCCGTTGTCGGGGAGCGCTGCCGCGGATTTGCCGATGGTCTTGGTGTTGAACTGGGAACGTCGATGATCGATTCCGGTCAGGATCCGGCCGAAATCAAGAACAGGGTCAAAGCCTATCTGTCGGCCAATCCGAAAACCGAAGCTGTCCTGACGCTCGGACCGACATCGGCTGACCCGACGATCGACGCGCTGAAAGAAAACGGCATGGCGGGCACGCTCTATTTCGGCACTTTTGACCTTGGCACTGAAATCGTCAAAGCCATCAAGGAAGGCATCATCGTATGGGGGATCGACCAACAGCCGTTCCTGCAGGCCTATATGCCGGTCATCGTCCTGGCGAACTACCACCGTTACGGTGTTCTGCCGGGCAACAACATCAACTCCGGCCCGGGTTTCATCACCAAGGATGCCTTGGCCAAGGTTGAGGAATATGCGGGCGAGTACCGCTAGTCCTGAATTTGGGAGCGGCGGTTTTCCGCCGCTCCTTCAGATCGCGAAACACCATCGCTGTCTCGACTGAAAGTTTGCATACGCCAGATTGCGCGTTTGCATTTTAGCGGCTGGTTTCGGCCGCGGGAGGGAAATCATGGCTGAACCGAACACACAGGAACCGGCTGCTGACGCCGGCGATGAACGCGTCCGTGAGATGTCGCGATTTCGAAAAGCGCTGATCCGTCCGGAACTCGGCGCGATATGTGGTGTCATTCTGGTTTTTGTCTTTTTCCTCGGAATTGCCCGAGACAGCGGCATGTTCTCTGCCGAAGGCATCACCAATTGGGGCATTGTTTCGGCCCAGTTCGCCATTATCGCCGTCGGCGCATGCCTGCTTATGATTGCCGGGGAGTTCGACCTGTCAGTCGGGTCGATGATCGGGTTTTCCGGCATTGTGATTGCGCTGCTTTCCGTGACATGGGGCTTGCCGATCTGGCTTGCCATTCTGGTGGCCTTCGTGGTCTCAGTCGGAATTGGAGCCCTCAATGGCTACCTCGTCATCCGAACCGGATTACCGTCCTTTATCGTCACCCTTGCATTTCTCTATATTCTGCGCGGTCTGACCATCTTCATCGCCATTGCAACGACACGAAAGACCATTATTGGTGGCGTTCGTGACGTCGCGGAGGGCGACCCGATCGCCTGGCTGTTTGGCGGCAAGATCCTGAAAGGGCTGTTTCAGTGGTTGGCTGATATCGGTCTGGTTGGCAAATTTGTTGCCGGAACACGGGCCGGTCAGCCGGTTGTCGAAGGCCTTCCGATGTTGATTGTATGGGCCGTCATTCTCATTATATTCGGCCATTATCTATTGACCAGCACACAGTTTGGTAACTGGATTTTCGCGGCCGGCGGTGACGCTCAGGCGGCACGCTACGTTGGTGTGCCCGTGAACCGGGTCAAAATCCTGATGTTCATGTTCACGGCCTTCTGCGCCACCGTGTTTGCCACCTGTCAGGTCTTGGAATTCGGATCGGCAGCCGCAGACCGTGGCCTGCTGAAAGAATTTGAGGCGATCATCTCTGTGGTGATCGGCGGGGCGTTGCTGACCGGAGGATATGGCTCGGTGATCGGCGCAGCACTTGGGGCGCTGATATTCGGTGTCGTCCAGCAAGGGCTGTTCTTCGCCAATGTCGAGAGTTCGCTGTTCCGGGTATTCCTCGGCGTCATCCTGCTGATGGCGGTGATCCTCAACACCTATATTCGCCGCATGATTACGGGAGAACGCTGATGTCCACTCCAATCGTAAATATGCTCAATATCGAAAAGCATTTCGGTCCGGTCATTGCCCTGGCGGGTGTGTCGTTCGATGTTCATGCCGGCGAATGCCATTGTCTGCTCGGCGACAACGGCGCCGGAAAATCCACCTTCATCAAGACGATGGCCGGTGTGCACAAACCGACAAAGGGCGAAATCCATTTCGAAGGCAAGACGATGGATTTCAACAGTCCGCGCGATGCGATGGAGGCCGGTATCGCAACGGTCTACCAGGATCTTGCGATGATCCCGCTGATGTCAGTGACACGCAACTTCTGGATGGGCCGTGAACCGGTCAGGCGTGTCGGACCGCTGAAGTTCTTCGACTTTGAGAAGGCCAATACGGTCACCATGGAAGAAATGCGGAAGATGGGGATCAATCTGCGTGAGCCCGATCAGGCGGTTGGAACGTTGTCCGGTGGTGAGAGACAGACGGTGGCGATTTCCAGGGCCGTCTATTTCGGCGCCAAGGTGCTGATCCTGGATGAGCCGACATCGGCGCTGGGTGTGCGCCAGACATCGAACGTTCTGGCAACGGTCGACAAAGTGCGCAAATCGGGCATTGGTGTTGTCTTCATCACCCACAATGTTCGCCATGCCATGGCGGTGGGGGACAGGTTCACCGTCCTCAACCGCGGCAAGACCCTGGGCACCGCAAAACGCGGTGAAATCACGCCTGAGGAATTGCAGGAACTGATGGCCGGCGGGCAGGAACTGGCGACACTGGAAGGGTCTCTGGGCGGAACTGTGTAAACCACTTCGGTCGATATTCTGAACCGAACCATTCTGGCCGGAGTGCGGCGTTGAAAACACTTGATCTGATCACCATCGGCCGCTCGTCGGTCGACCTTTATGGCGCGCAGGTGGGTGGCCGGCTCGAGGATATGCGATCCTTCAACAAATATATCGGTGGTTCACCGACCAATATTGCGGCCGGCACTGCTCGTCTCGGTCTGCGTTCGGCTGTCATCACACGTGTTGGCGACGAGCATATGGGACGGTTCATTCGCGAGCAGCTACAATCCGAAGGGGTCGACGTTCGCGGCGTCAAAACCGATCCGGAGCGATTGACTGCGCTCGTCCTGCTGGGCATTCGCGATCAGGAACAGTTTCCGCTGATCTTCTATCGCGACAACTGCGCCGACATGGCGCTGTGCGAAGACGATATCGACCCGGCCTTCATCGCCGAGGCAGGATGCGTCACTGCGACGGGTACCCATCTGTCCAATCCGAAAACCGAAGCTGCCGTCATCAAAGCGTTGAATCTGGCCAGGGCCTGTGGTGCGCGGACGGCGCTGGACATCGATTACCGGCCCAATCTGTGGGGGCTGTCTGGGCATGGTGACGGCGAAAACCGCTTTATCGAATCCGGTACTGTTACGGCCAAACTGCAATCGACCCTGAAGCTGTTCGATCTCATTGTCGGAACGGAGGAAGAGTTTCACATCGCCGGCGGCACGACGGATACCATCAAGGCGTTGCGCGCGGTTCGGAAGGTTTCGGAGGCAACGCTGGTTTGCAAGCGTGGTCCAATGGGTGCCGCCGCCTTTGAAGGAGAGGTTCCGGAGTCGCTCGACGACGGATTGTCGGGACCGGGTTTTCCGATCGACGTTTTCAACGTGCTGGGCGCTGGCGACGGTTTCATGTCAGGGCTGCTGAAAGGCTGGCTGAGCGGAGAGGACTGGCCGACGGCGCTGACCTTTGCCAATGCGTGCGGCGCGCTGGCGGTTTCGCGTCACGGATGCACACCCGCCTATCCAAGCTGGGAAGAGCTGCGGTTTTTCCTCGACCGGGGCATCAAGACAAAGGCGCTGCGCAAGGATGCCGAACTGGAGCAGATCCACTGGTCGACCAACCGCAAGGGCGCGTGGCCGAGAATGCGGGTTTTTGCCTTCGATCACCGCAAGCAGCTCGAGGACATGGCCGATGAAGCCGGCGCGCCGCACGACCGTATTCCGGTTTTCAAACAGCTTTGTCTAAAGGCAGCGCTTCAGGTGGCCGACGGCCGCGAGGGATATGGCATATTATGCGATCCGCGGCTGGGGCAGGACGCTTTGTTCCAGGTTGCCGGTACCGGACTGTGGACCGGCCGTCCGGTCGAACTGCCGGGTTCGCGTCCATTGGAGCTCGAGATCGGTCCCGACCTTGGATCCGGTCTGTCGGAATGGCCGGCGGACCATGTGGTCAAGGTCCTGTGTTTCTATCACCCCGACGATGATGAGCCGCTGAAGGCTCGACAGGAAGAAACCATTGTTCGTCTTGCCGACGCAGCCCGGGCCAACAATCTTGAATTCCTGCTGGAAATCATTCCGTCCAAAGTGGCACCTGTTGACGATGAAACCACATCTTCGGTGATTCAGCGGTTCTACGATATCGGTGTGTATCCGGACTGGTGGAAACTCGAACCGCTAAAATCCAGGGCAGCCTGGCAAAAGGCCTGCGACGCGGTCATCCGCAATGACCGTCACACACGCGGCATCGTCGTATTGGGACTGGATTCGCCGGCGGAAGATCTGATCGAAAGTTTCGCCACGGCGGCCTCATTTGAACTGGTCAAGGGCTTTGCAGTCGGGCGCACGATCTTCGGAGAAACTGCCAGGAAATGGCTCGCTGGAAGTATTGACGATGCCGCCGCTGTCAGCGAAATGGCCGGTAAATATTCCGAACTTTGCGCTCAGTGGGATGTGGCCAGAAGCGCCGCCGAGTTCAGCCCGACTGCCTGAACGGTCGACAGGAAAACCGGTCCGTTTTCAGCCGCCACCACGTTGCACAATTGGCCTTCGCAACCTATTCCCGGGATACAGGTGGTCGTTGGATCTTCCAGGACACATGCAAAGGAGCCGCGCGATGTCGGAACTGCTGATCAAACCAAATGGCGACTCAGGCAAGGTGCATGACATCACGCCGCAAAACGCCAATTGGGGTTATGTCGGATTTGGTCTGCATAATCTTTCGCCAGGAGACACGGTCGGCGAAGATACCGGAGACCGCGAGATGATCCTGGTTCTGGTCGAGGGGCGGGCAACAGTGTCCGGCGGCGGGCAGGATTTCGGCGAGTTGGGCGACCGGATAAACGTCTTCGACAAGAAGAAACCGCACTGCGTGTACGTTCCCAACGGGGCGCAGTGGAGTGCGACGGCGACAACGCAATGTACACTTGCTGTCTGCTCGGCGCCCGGAAAGGGCGGACATTCGGCCCGGCTCATCACCGATATCGGCTTCGAAGAACGTGGCACCGGTGCCAATACCCGTTACATCCATCCGATCGCCATGGAAGACAAGGACATTGCCGACAGCCTGCTGGTGACCGAAGTCTACACACCGCAGGGCAACTGGTCGTCCTATCCGCCGCATCGGCACGATGAGGACGATTTTCCGCGCATGACCTATCTGGAGGAAACCTATTATCACCGGCTCAATCCGAAGCAGGGTTTCGGGTTCCAGCGGGTGTTTACCGAAGACGGGTCGCTGGACGAGACGATGTCGGTGGCCGATGGAGATGTCGTGCTGGTGCCAAAAGGCCACCACCCGTGCGGCGCTCCCTACGGCTATGAGATGTACTATCTCAACGTGATGGCCGGTCCGATGCGCAAATGGCGGTTCCAGAACCATGCCGATCACGACTGGATAGCTCAGAGAGATGCCAAAAGCTGAAAGCGTCCGGTTCGCGCAGCCATTCGACGGACCGGTGTGAAGTTATATTGACATGAATGTTCTTGTTATCGGCGGATCCGGATTTGTCGGGCACGCCATTGTCCGGACGCTGTTGCAGGACGGCCATGACGTCTCGCTGCTCAATCGTGGAAATCGACCGGTTCCGCAGACGCGTCAACTGTCGGCCGACCGCAATAACGCACAGGCATTCAAGAGCGCCCTTGAAAATATGCAATTCGATGCAGTCATCGACACGAATTGCTACCTGCCAGAGCCGGCGCAATTGGTGGTCGAAACCCTTGGAGGTCGCGTTGGTCGCGTTCTGATGGTGTCCAGTGCCTCTGTCTATGCCGACACCGCTGCCGACATTCCTACCGAAAACGCGCCAATCGGTGGGGCCGCAGTTTGGGGCGAATACGGCCGGGACAAGTCTGCAAGCGAGTCGGTTTACCGTGACGCGGCCCACCGGTTCGACGATTTTGTCGCGATCCGGCCGCCTTATGTGTTTGGCCCGAACAACAATCTGGACCGGGAGCGTTGGTTCTGGCGGCGGATGCTGCACGGGCGTCCGGTGCTCGTGCCCGGTTCGGGTCTGGCCGGTCTGCAGTTCCTGCACGAAGATGATCTCGGCGACGCGGTCGCCTTTCTCCTGCGCAATCACGATGCCAGCCATGGCACGGCGGTGAATGTGGCCGATCCCGGAATTGTGCATTCAGCAGACCTTGGCGGTCTGCTGGCCCGGGTGGCGGGCGTCGAAGACACGTCTTTGCTTGTTGGTGATGCCGCCGGCTCATTGCCGGCGCGCAGCTGGTTTCCGTTCCGTGACGCGAACTGCGCAGTGAACACGGCCAGATTGGTTGAGATGAGGGGCTGGAAACCGAAACATTCGCTGGAGGAGAGGTTCCGCCAGACCTATTCACAACTTGAAACTGACCTGCGGGGTAGCGTAGACGACTGGACAGAGGTCGAGGAAACGCTTCTTGGCCGCATCGGCTATTCTTGAAATCCCACCAATCCGATTGAGCAACAACATGGGTGTGCAAGAAGCAACTATCCGCTCCGCAGAAAGTTCAAATGCTACCGAACCGGCACTCCGGCTGACGGCGGTGTCGCATGCGCGAGATAGCGTCGGTGTCTTGCAGGACATCGGACTGTCTTCCGATGCGCGGCGCATTGGCGTTGTTGGCCGCAATGGATCAGGAAAATCAAGCCTGGCCCGACTGGTCGTCGGACTGGAACGTCCTGATGCCGGCACAATTCGGGTTTTCGGCGGCGATGTCGCGGCTGATCGCGCCTTTGCCCTGCAAAATGTCGGCATGATTTTTCAGAACCCTGACCAGCAGATCATCTTCCCGACGGTGGCAGAGGAAATCCGGTTCGGGATGGAGAATCTCGGCTGGGACAAGCCGCGTATCGAGCGTAAAACCGCCGACATTCTGAACGAATTTGGAGCAGGTGACTGGGCAGCCAAGCCCGTTTACACATTGTCGCACGGGCAGAAACACCTGGTCTGCCTGCTGTCGGTATTGGCAATGGAGCCAAGGCTGGTCGTGCTCGACGAGCCCTATGTCGGACTTGATATTCCAACCGCCAGCGCAATGCGTCGTCTGCTCGATCGTCTGTCACAGCACATCATGCTGATCAGCCACGATCCGGCGGACTTCGACGGCTTCGACGAACTGATCTGGCTTGACGAGGGAATGCTCAAGATGCACGGGCGCCGGGAAGTCGTTCTGCCAGCATTCACCGAAGCGATGCATCGGATGGCCCAGCCATGTTGAGCCTCGCTCTGCCACGCGTGAGTTGGGCGCACCGGGTTCCGGCAACGGCAAAACTTGCCGGATTGCTGGTACTCTCCCTGGTGCTGTTTCCGGTGAAGGATCCTATCATATTGGGGGGCGCGTTGGCGGCTGTTGTGATGCTGACAGGCAGTCTCGGCACATCGGCCATGCGCCAGACGATGCGGTTTGTCGTTCCATTGCTGTTTATGGTTGGCCTGTTGCTGTTGTTCCACATCGTCTTTGGCCAATTGCGTGACGGCATCGCCATTGTCCTGCGGCTGCTGACGATGGTGCTTTTGGCCAACTTCGTGACCATGACAACGGCGTTATCGGAGATGATGGCGCTGGTTGAAAAGCTTTTTGCTCCGTTTGCGAAAATCGGCGTGAATGTCCGGGCGGTTTCGGTGGCCATGGGACTGGCGATCCGGTTCACGCCGGTTCTGCTGACAAAAAGTGGCTTGTTGTTCGACGCCTGGCGCGCGCGGTCGCAGAAACCGGCCCGCTGGCGTCTCGTTGTTCCGATTGGTCTGGCCGCGCTTGACGATGCAGAACAGATTTCCGATGCCCTGCGTGCGCGGGGCGGGGTTCCCTCAACAAGACGGAGTGGATGATGGAACGAAACATCGCCTATGTGGCCCTGTTTGCCGCACTGATCGTGGTGCTGGGACTGTTGCCGAAATTCAATTTGCTGTCGGGTGTCCCGATCACGGCTCAGAGCCTCGGCGTGATGCTGTGCGGCGTCGTGCTTGGTGCAAAACGCGGCGCGCTGGCCGTTTTGCTGTTCCTGCTGCTGGTCGCCATTGGTCTGCCGTTCCTTGCAGGGGGGCGCGGCGGCATCGGCGTGTTCGCAACACCGTCCGTCGGGTTCTTGATCGGCTGGCCGGTTGCGGCATTTGTCACCGGCCTGATTATGCAACGTTCCGCCCCGGCTTCCATTTTATGGCGCGCTTTGGTCGCATCGGTCATCGGCGGAATCGTCGTGCTTTATGCCTTTGGTATTCCGGGCATGGCGCTGATGCTGGAAAAAGATCTGATCACGGCCGCGGGATTTGCCATGCCCTTTGTTCCCGGTGATATCATCAAGGCCGTCGCCGCCGGCGCAATTGCCCAAGGGCTTTACGGCATGCGGCCAAGGGCGTTGATTTCGGTCAAGGGGTGACGGACTTAACCAGCAGGGCCGTTCCGATCCCGCCCGCAGCAGCGATCAGCGCCAGGCCGAGGCCGCCGGAAGCCCTGAGATCATGAAACAGCCGGACCGCCAGAACGGCGCCGGAAGCACCAATCGGATGACCGCGCGCCAGTGATCCGCCGGCGGGGTTGATCTTTTCCGGATCGAGACCGAGTTCGGCGGCGCAAGCGATAGCCTGAACCGCATAGGCCTCCATCAGTTCGATTGACGAAAGCTTTTCGGGCCTTGTTCCCGTACCTTCAAGAACGTTCCGCGCAGCCTCAACCGGGGCAAGGCCGGGCATTTCCGGGTTACCGCCAAGGGTCTTGCCGTCGATGAGGCGCAAGGCGTATCCGGGATTGAGCCGCTCCAGCACCGATTTCGACACGACTGCAACGAAGGCCGCGCCATCGGCCGCAACGCTGGTGTTCGCCGCGCTGATGGTTCCGGTGATCCTGGGTGCTCTTTGACAAAGGGCAGGGGTCAGGTTCCGGCTGAATGGATCACCGGACAGGTCGAACCCGTCGGGATTGGCGATCTCTTTTCTCAGTTGCCCGGCGGATGCCCGCGCCCGTGCATGGCTTTCCACCGCCCAGGCATTCTGGCGATCGAAAGATATGCCACCATGTTGCGCCAGCCGATCGGCAGCCAATGCCATGTCGGGATCACGATCAGGCCAGGGCGTGAAGCGCGCCTGATCACGGAATTCCGCAGTGGAATGCCAGTTGCTCTTGAACCGTCGTTCCGGGCGCAGCGAATGGGACTCGCTGCCGCCGGCAAGAACCACATCTGCCTGCCCCGAGGCAATCAGCGCCCGGGCGATGATGATGGCATCCAGGCCGCCCACGCATTGCCGATCGATGCTCAAACCGGCGACCCGCTGCGGCAAGCCAGCGGCAAGCGCGACAACCCGTGCCGGATTGCCACCGGCGCCAAGCGCGTTCGACACGATGATCTCGTCGATCTCATCCGGGGCAATGCCGGACCGCGTCAGGCAGGAGTGGATCGGGGCGACGGCAAGCCGGTCGAAGTCCATGTCCCTGAAAGCCCCGCCGGACGGAACGACCGACGACCTCGCCGCGGCGACAATGTATGCGGGGCGTGTCATGTTTTACCGGAGATCATCTGTTGCAGTTTCCGTCGATCGGTTTTCCCCGATGGCAAATAGGGCCAGTCGGCAATATGGACGATTGACTTCGGGACCTTCAATGCGCCCAGACTGTTCCGCATCTTGCGAAGGATGAATTCTTGGTCTTCCGCTGGAAATTGGGTTGCTGCTATCAGACTTTGCCCCCTCAACCGGTCGGGAATTGCCAGCACAGCAGCTTCGCCTTTGGGGATATGTGATGCAAGTTGCGCTTCGACGTGATCGAGGAACACGTTTTCCCCGGCGATGGTGACCATCGACCCCGATCTGGCAGTGAAGAAGAAGTGGCCGTGATCATCGAGGTGACCCTGATCGCCGACGGTCAGAAAGCCGTCCTGCCATCTGGTCTTCCGGTCATCGCCCAGGATGTAACGCTCGAACAGCATGTTGCTCCTGACCCACAAGGTGCCCTCCCGGCCAGCGGGCAGCCCGGTTCCGTTGCTGTCACGGATTTCCATGTCCACGCCGGGGCAGGCCTTGCCGACCGAACCGCGCGGCGCGTCGCCGGCCTTGATCGTGATGTAGCTGGTCTCTGTGGTTCCGAAGAATTCGGACACGATTGCTTCGGGAAACAGTGCGGACAGTTGATCGAGGCGTTCTTCATTGAGTTTCGCGCCGCCGGCAAGAATGTGCCTGACATGTGGAAGCGGTTTGACCGGTTGCCTGCCTGTCCGTTCGAGGATGAGATTGAGATGTGCGGGGGTCGCGTAGACAATCTGCGCCTTTGAGCTGCGGCATTGCTCAAGGGCGGCACGGGGAGCAAACCGTTTCATGACAGTCGGCAGGCAATTACGGTCGAGGCATTCCATCGCGCCGTACAGATGCATTGAGTGGGCGAGATTACCGAAGATCAGTGCGCGCGCGTCCGACCCGTATCGAAGCAAGTCTCTTTGCAGGGCATAGGTACGCCGCCAGCTTTCCGGACGCCTCAATATGGCCTTTGCCTGTCCGCTCGAACCGGAAGTGAAGCAGACCAGTCCCGGTCCTCTGATTTCGGTGTTGCGGGCCGCGTACAGACGGTCCGAGGCAGGCGTCGATTCAATCCCCTCCAGCCCGGTCAGCATGGCGTCATCGACAACTCCGACCGTCCGGGAGAGGTCCAGCGCTACACGGAAGAGTGCCAGCGTTGTCAAGTCATTTTGCGTTCGCACAAGAAGAAGATCATCATCCGAGCCGAGGGAACGGACAATGTCTTGCTGCGCGCTCTGGAGTTCTGAAAATTCGGCAAAGGTCATG
>JAJFHT010000094.1 GCA_021775495.1 Hyphomicrobiales bacterium
CTCCGTCGTCGGCTCGATATCGGTCTGCGGCTCGTCAACCTCATTCAGCGTTGTTGATTCCACCGGTCTGAATGTCGGAACAGGAACCGATTCCGTGCCCGAATTAACACTGGACACCTGACTGTTGGCCACGCCAGTGTCCGTCGGTTGCCGGTTTGAGCCACCACTCTGACCAGGGCCACCGGCCAGTGCATTCTGAAATGCACTGGCATCGGCGGAGGTGCGCGGCCGAACCTGGTTGCCACCGCCGCCGCCCTTCACATCCAGGGTAAAACCCGGTTCAAAAAGGCGCCGGCTGCCCCCCGGACCGGTGTAAACGACCTCCTGCCCGAAGATCATCGAAAATGTGCCCTGCTCGCCCTGGACGTTGCCCTCGACCATTGCGCCGCGGATGCCAAGCGAGCCGGCCGGCGTCCGGATCGTGGCGCCGCCCTTCTTGCGGCTGGTCTGGCCGCCGATGAAACGGAAGGCACCCTTTGCCAGGGTCGCCACGACCTTGGCGTCACCGGTGTCCGGATCGTAGACGAATTCATCAATCGTCAGTTGGCTGTTCGGACCGACGGTAAAAGTTGTGCCGTCGACCAGCAGCACCTGAACCAGTCCCTTGCCATCGGTGATGATCTGTTCGTTGAAGACAACGTTCTTGCCGAGTGTGAGCACACTCTGCGCGCCGCCCGGCGGTTTGCTTCTGGCATCCTGATTGACCGCTGCCGTCACGCCGACCTTCGGCGCGGCAAAGACCAGACCATTGCCTTGACCGAATGCCATGAGGAGAGCCACGGTGCCCAGCAGCAAGGTTGTCGATCGGATTTTCAGTGTCTGTTGCATGGTGTTACCAGACTTTGACGAATGAAATTGTGCCAACAAAATTGTCATGCTTGCGCAAGGCATAGTTGG
Organism: Hyphomicrobiales bacterium; assembly: GCA_021775495.1. Taxonomy (GTDB): domain Bacteria; phylum Pseudomonadota; class Alphaproteobacteria; order Rhizobiales; family Rhizobiaceae; genus JAJFHT01. The sequence continues at coordinate 898 of JAJFHT010000094.1, forward strand.
AATGAACATCGCGATATTCCGCTTCCGCCAGGACGGAAATACCGTTCTTGATCGGAATGTTGAGTGAGGCGCGCCCAAACAGCTCGAGGTCGCGCTGCTTCATGTTCACGTTGATGATCGGGTCGGGTGCGTCGAAGACACGCTGCGAGATTCCCAGAGATGTGCCGAAAACCCATTTTCCACCATCCTTGAAGGGAGAGGAGAACGAAACGGTGGGGCCGGCAGTGAAGGTGTAATCCATGTAGCTGAGATATCCCCGCTCCGCCTTGTTCACGGCACCGGTTGCCGTGGCATTGAACGTCAGCATCGGGTTGTAGATGTGGCGAAAAATCAATTGGCCGCGCAGTTCATGTCCGTCGCGATCCGTTGCCCTTGGCGTATTCACCGAGTTCTGGAAAAACTTGGACCGGTGTTCGATCTTGGCGGAAACCACGGAACGGGCGTTTATCTGGGAAACAATCCGGGCGCCGGCGCCGACATAAGTCGCGTAGTAATTCTGATACAGAAAGGCTCCGGATGCGATCCCGTAAATCCCCAGTGCTGCATTGTCCCAGCCAAACCGGCCAAGATCGAAGGCCGGTCCAAACGTTGCTTCCGCCTGTGCGATATCGAAATTGTCGTGCCGAAACTGCTTGGCGCCGTAGGCAACCAAGTCGAATTCCAGTGACGTTCCTTGCTGCGGCAGCTTGTGCGAGACGTGGAAGCTCCCGGCCGCATAGACATTCGCATCGTCATCGTTCAGCGCATTTGGATTGAGCCGGAAGGCCAGGCCGTTGAGGATAATGCGGTCGTCTTCCGGTCCGCGATTGGCATTGGTCTGGTATCGAATGCCCAGCCGGGCCTGACCGGACAGGCGGGTTTTCTTGCCGGCATCGTGGATTCCGTCGAGATAGTTCCGGACCTTCGCGCGCACTTCCTCCGGCACATCGGGGCCGGAGATCGCCGCTTCAAAATATGCGCGCGCTGTTTCATGGGCGGATAGCCGAAAATAGAGCAGGCCCAGTTCCAGTTGCAGCCGCGGCAGGCCTGGCGAAAAGATCAGCATGCGCTCGAGCGTCGAGATCGCCGCTTCGAGGTCACCGGCCTGGATGGACAATCCGGCATATTCGAAAGCCGTATCAAGATCATCCGGCGCCTCCAGCATGCGCTGGAATAGTACCTTGCGCCGCGTCTGGATCTCGCGCTCGGAGGAACTAGCGATTTGCGGCCGTGCAGTTTTTTTAGCCGACACCGTTGTCGAGGTCTGCGCATGTGCCACCGAAGAAACACAAAAGACAAAACCTAAAACAATAAACCCGGCTCGAACCGATATCTCAAAATACCGTCTCATTACAAAGAATTACCCACCCCAGCCTAACACTTAACGACTTGTTAACCGGGTGAGTCAAATTCGCTGTGAGGCAAATCACATATCGTGATTAATTTTTGGGTGAATAGTAATTGGGCAACACTACCGCTGGATGCGTGTCTGCTATCGTCTACCAGCACTCCGAGAATCGACAATCCGCTGCACCATCGGAGCGAAATGGCCGAATGGCGGCGTCTGCAAGCCGGCTATCTTGCCGGCATCATCGAGCCGGCGAACTTTCACGATCTCTTCGAGATTAGGGTTGCTTTCAAACACTGCGATTTCCGGCTCTGTCATCGGTCCGCCCTGCAGATTGAGAGAGTGGATCGACGCGGCGGAAAGCTGGCTGGAATAGTCGGGATCGACTGCGCACAAATAGCGTTTTGCCGCCACATGATGGCGAACACAATCGGTCACCAGTTCGGGGAAAAAACGCTGCAGTACTTTCGCGCCGGCCTCCTCGTGAAACCGGTCCTCGGTATCGTCGATCGAGAAGGTCCCGAATTCGCTGGTGAAATGGCCGATATCGTGCAGCAGCGCCGACACGATGATGAGTTCGCTCTCACCGCGCTGCTCGGCAATATGAGCGCCCTGCAGCATGTGTTCGGCCATGGTGACCGGTTCGCCGAGATATTCCTCACCGCCGCGGCGCTCGAAAATTCCGGCGAGAAATCCAACGATCGTTTCGTCGGTCAGGCTATCCGCATCGGTGTTCATTCGGCTGCCTCCAGAGACTGCGTTTCCATGACCGCAAGGGTTGAGAGCAAGCCGTCCCGGTCGGCGTAACAGCCCTGCAACCAGCGTGATCCGGCCCCGGAATAGCCTTTGCGGGCGTGCAGAACGCGGGTGTTGTCGACGATGAAGCTCTCGCCGGGCTCAAGCTTGAAAGACACCTGCATTGCTGGATCGTCAATAATCTCGCCCAACCGGCGATATGCCGCGTAATATTCCTGCATGATGTCAAAAGGCACGTCGGTGATCGCCGCGGTCGAACGGTTGTTGAACCTGATGGCGATCATTTCACCATCGGGGGCAAGCTCGATCATCGGCCGGCGCGACCGCAGGAAGACGCCATCGCTTCCCGAGTATTCAAACCGCACACAATGGCGGCTGAGCAGATCAAACCAATGCTCATTCTCCTGCCGCAGACGCTCAGCCGCATGAAAGCCGTCTACCACCATGTTCTCACCGCCTTCGGCGGAGTTTTCCAGACAATAAAGCACCTGCAAGGTCGGCACCGGATCACGATAGGGATTGTCGGTGTGGGCCTGAAGGCCCAATCCGGTATAGGCCAGATTGCTTGGCTTCACTTCGGTCCGGACCTCGAACCATTTGCCGTAGTTGGTCTCCCGCACATAACCAAACAGATCGACAACCTTCAAAAGGGCACCACTTTCGACCGGACCGCCGGCAAGCTTGCCGAATCCGTAGCGGCGGATACCGCTAAGCCAGTTCCTCATGACATCGCCGCTTGAATGAACCGCATCAAAATCAGCCGCGGGAACAGCACCGGCCAGCCGGCCGTCCCAAAGCTTGATATGATCCGGTCTCCAGCCCGGTGTTCGCTCCGATGGCCGGTCGTAGGTATGGGCCGTGAGCCAGCCGAGATCGTAGCAAACCGTCTTGTTTTCCGGCGCAAATGTGAGCGTGAGCGCGGAGCCGTCCTGATCCATGCGGGACATTCGAATAGTGTCCGGAATATCGCGCAGGGCGATCAGGCGCTGACCGTTGTCAGGCTGACGGGTTTCGGGATCCTGGGCGTTGTCGCGCAACCAGATGGCATGAAACCGCAAAGCCGAACCGTTGTCCGACAGGACTGTGAGGATCTGGCCGTCCTCTGACAATTTCGCGTTTTGCATTGCTCGATCCTTCGACTGCGCCCATTCGATCGGTCGACAAATTCGATCAATCAAGACATAATTTCAAACAATAGATATGTGGGATAAGACATCAAAATGATTATGCCTTGGAAGATCGGTTCTCTGCCACCACTGGAATGGATTCGGGTGTTCGAAGCTGCCGGCAGAAACGGAAACTTTACCGAAGCGGCCAGAGAAATCGGCCTGACCCAGGCTGCCGTCAGCCAACGCATCCGCAATCTCGAATTGCGGCTCGACACCCGGCTTTTTGACCGCCGCGCCCGCGGTGTGGTTCTGACCGTCGATGGAGAGGCCTGGCTGCCGCATGTGCAAAATGCCCTGCAGGCACTTGCCCACAGTGCCGACGAGCTGTTTGCCGCACCGTTGCGAAAGATTTCGATAGCGGCCAGCGCATCGGTCATTCAGCTGCGGATGGCGCCGAGACTGAAATGCCTGTCACAGAACAATCCCAATCTGCAGGTCTCGTTTGCGACGATGACTGTGCAACCGGATTTCCCGAAAGCCGATGCCGATGTCGAGGTGCGGTATGGAAGTGGACAATGGCAAGATCGGCGCTGCGTCCGGCTATACCGCGAGGTGCTGTCACCGGTTGCCGCGCCGGAGGTGACCGAGGACGCTATGTGGGAGAAGCTGCCGCGCATTTCGGTATCAGGCCCCCGCCCCGGATGGCGGGATTGGATCGGCAGATATGGCGGTACCGCCAAGACACCGCTGTATCGATTTGTAAGCCTCGGCCAGGCAATGAACGCCGCCGAGGCCGGCGCCGGTGTTATGCTCGGGTCATTGCCTCTCTGTCATGATGCCATTGCTTCGAAGCGTCTGGTGCGCCTTTCGGGAAAGACACTTAATCCCGGAGAGGGCTACTGGCTGACGTCTCCGTTGACACATCCCGATAACCGGGTGTGGGGTCAGCTCGTAGACATTTTCTGCGATCGTTCGAAGCAGGAGCGACAAAAGACATAGTCCTAATCGGCGAAACCGGATGCATGAACGACATCGCAAAAATTCGGGATGTGAAAACCGTCGACACAACGGCGGCCGACATCGCCCATCATGTTGATCATCCCCGTCATCGGTTTCTGGCGCACCACATTCGACAGGGCCTCCAGCATGGCCTGCTTGAATCCCAGACGCGGATAGGCTTCCAGGATCTGTGTCATCAGGTCGGAGGAAATCAGGTCAATGGGAAAGGCGCCGACATCGATGCCGGAACCCAGTTGCACCAGGGCGATTTCGGGTTGCTTTTTCTGCGGGATATTCAAGGTGGTATGCAAGGCAATCGCATCCCATATGACCGCGATTTTCGCATCCGGATAACCTTTTTCCGACAGGAACTGTGAGGCTGCATCGGCACCGTCGATTTCAAATCGATCCTTGCCAATGAAACGGTCGACCAGCCCAAGGTCGTGAAAAACGGCGCCCAGAAAGAGCATTTCGGCATCGTAGTCGGCCTTGCCTGCCTGACCCACCGTATGGCCGAACGCGAATGATCTCAGGAGATGATGAAAGAGAAAGGCCGGAGAGGCATCCCGTGCCAGGTCCAACGCGGCCCGGCAGATCACGGTATCGGGCGCTTTCAAATCGAATCCTGAAATTTGCATGGTCATTGACCTCCTGATGTCTGATGGATTTGTGTCAGCGGATATTTCTATGCGAATTGGTATATAATTCAATCACTCTCGTCAATAATAATATGCGATTTGGTATATAATTGTTGACGACTGTTGGCGTGAAGCCATGCCAGTTGTGCTGGTGAGATGTTGCCGACGGTGACCGGGTCAGCCAGCCGCGGCAGCAGCGATGACGGCTGCCGAACTCTCGGCAAGTTCGTCCAGTTCCGCCCGACTGGCTCCGGAGCGGGCGCGAATGCCGATGCTGATCAGCACGCTCGATGCCAGTTTCGCCAGCGCTTCGGCCCTGTCCTTGCTCATCGAGCTGTCCCGGGCCGAAAAGAAACGGATCAACCCGGCGTCGAGCTGTGACAGGAAGCTGCTCAGCGATGATCGGATTTCGGGATGGGTAACCGATTCCGTTACGGCGGTTGTGTAGACCATGCATCCCAGCGGCGGCCCGCCGGCGACAAAATAATTGTCGAGGGCGGCCTTGTAGAACGCCGACAAAGCCGATTTCGGGTCGGTTCCGCGAATGAGTGCGGGGGCAAGGTCCTGTTCCATGCGCGCCCTGAATATCTCGAGCGCGCGCAGATACATTGCCTCCTTGTTGCCGAACGCCGCGTAAAGGCTTGGCCGCGTCAGGCCGGTCACCTCGGCGATATCATCCAGCGATGTCGCGTTGAACCCCTTGACCCAGAATACGTTCAGGATCGCGGCAAGAACCTGCTGCTCGTCAAAGCTGCGCGGCCGTCCGCGCGGTTTCGGTTTGCTCATTTCATCCACAATCGTTTCCCGCCTTTTTAATATGCGAAACGGTATGGAAACAACAGCAGATAGAATAATACCAACGGTCGTTGGTATAACACGCGGCAAACCGGCGCCTTTGGCCGGCTTGCCGCATGCGATGTTACAGCGTCAGGCGTTCTTGAATCTGCGGATCTCGCCGCTG
>JAJFHT010000095.1 GCA_021775495.1 Hyphomicrobiales bacterium
GGCGAGGAACTTGCCGGCATTGTCGAGCCCAGGTCTTTCGTTCGCCTCAAGAACATCGGGCATATGCCGCAACTTGAAGATCCCGGCCTGTTCAACAAGCACCTTCTGGATGCGCTCGGCGCGTTACGACGGTAGGGTCGACTGAAGTTGCATTTTTCTCCGCCCGCCGAACTGGTGGTCGTGGGTTATCGGATGTTGGATTCACGTATGTGAATAGGTCGAATCACCCTTGATTGTGTCCATTGCCTGCAGTCACGAATGGCTGCGCACCTCCGGCATGGTACAGATGTACTAAGCCGGCTAGTTGACCTCGTTTGAAGCATTAGAGCAGAATGGTTTGGACTTCGCCCGGGTCATCCTCGGAAACCATGTTTCCAACCAACAGGAAATTCGTGCTTTCAAGGTGGCGTTGGGCGCGTTAGGTTAAGACGTGGTGACATCAAAGTGGTGGCGTCATGGGGGGTGTTCTGGAGCAGCGGCCAGTTTGCCAAAATGCAACAACTGCTTCTGGGGAAGTGACGTGAAAACATCAAAACTGATTGCGTGCGCCGCTGGCGTTATAGCTCTATCCAGCCTGGCCTCCGTGCCTTCCAAGGCCGCGCCGATGCAAATGGGCACCGGCAATTATTATGAATATATCCAAGTTCTCAACCCGCCTCTGGGACCTGGATTTGCCGCTTACCCGACGAATTCCTGGGCGTTGGCAAGCGCTGCAGCTGCCGCCAGCACCTTTATGGGGTTTTCGGGGCATCTCGCAACCATAACCTCGCTGGCTGAAAACAACTTTCTTTTGTCGATTGTCACAGGCAGCCCGACGGGTTTTCTCGGTGCATGGCTGGGTGGCAGGGCTGGTACAGGCTGGCTCGCGGGACCCGAAACCGGCAATGCCTTCACCTATACGAACTGGTTTGGCATGGAGCCGAACAATTCCGGCTATATTTATATGAGCATCGCAACATCGACAGGTCCAGGACAATGGCTTGACGATTCGATCGTCCCCATTTCGGGTGATGGCCAAGGCATCCCGACTTTTCCAAATGATCCGGTAGTCGGATATTTTGTCGAGTATGAAAATCCTGCGACAGTCGTGCCATTGCCTGCAGCCTTGCCGCTGATGGCGGGTGGCCTGGGCCTGATGGGCTTGTTGGGCTGGCGGCGAAAAAGTCGAGCCATCGCCTGATAACGACCTGACCACCGGCAGGTGTGAAGCGGTCCTTCGGGGCCGCTTTTCATTTTGACGATAGCCAATTTTTAGTGCGCAACCGGCCTGACGGTTTTCCACCGCGGTTCCGTTCAACGCTTGGGCTCACTGTCTGCAGGGCGGGCTAAATCGGGATCAGGAATTCATTTGACTGATCAGATATTTAGATATCCACTCCGGTTTGTTTGTTGCAACAACCCTATCAGAATCGACCAAGAGGCCCCAATGACCCGAACCACGGTCCACCGCTCCGCCCAATACTGGATTGCCGCATTGTTTCTGGCCGGTGGATTGGTCGTCGCAGCGCCGGCGACGGCGTTTGATGCAGGACGTGTGGGATCCCCCATCGACGTCGATACCGGTCTCAGATGCCTGACACAGTTCTGTGACTATGTACGGTCCCGGCGGGATAAAAACTGCCTGTGCAGAAAAATTGTGACAACTTATGGCAACCGCCGTGAAGTAACGCTGGACTGTAAACTGTTCAGAACGGATGTCATCTGCGAACCGTGAGTGCCTGCCGCCTGAATGGCCCGGGCACGCGAAGTTTCTGACGCACCGACACCATCTTCAAAATGGCGGAATGGCGCGCGTTTCTGGCAATCCTGTTTCAAGCCGCTTCAAGTGAGCCGGATCCTTCTGTTAACGGATGGTAAACGGGCTCAATAAAATTTTACGCAAAATATAATAAAAATGATATACTGAAATTCATCGCCCAATAACAAGTATATATTAGTGTCCGAAAATACGGTGGACACTATAAACTTGTCGGGTGACGATTATGTTTGGCTCTCTGAAAGCAGTGGTGCGGTTGGCAATTGCGCTCGCACTACCGGCGGCAATTCGCCATCGGGCCAGTGCCCTGAGTGGCACGGCATTTCTGGGGAAAGCGGCTTTGCGGTCGTTTTTCGGGATCGGAAAGCCGTTTGTCATGATCAATGTCGGCGCCTGCGACGGCGTCCTGTTTGACGACGCGACACCCTGGCTCAAACGCATTCGCGGTTCCCGCGCCGTTCTCGTTGAGCCGATACCCTATAACTACAAACGGCTTCGCGAAAACTACCCCGATACCGAGCGTCACATTATTGAACCGCTGGTCATTGCCCGGGAGGCCGGACCTATTGCCATCAAAACCTTTGATGAAAAGGCGCTGGAAGCCGGCGACCTGCCGATAGAATTCATTGGGTGTTCGTCAGTGAAAGACACAAATCTTGTCTCTGGAGTTTATGCCTTTGGTCAGATCGATCCGAATTTCGAGCAATTCGTCAGTCATCTGAAAAATATCGAAACGCAGGCCGAACGACTTGAGACGGTGTTGGAGCGCAATCACATAGAGCGCATCGATGCATTCCTGGTGGATTGTGAGGGATCGGATTGGGAGGTTTTTGAGCAACTTGACCTGAGCGCTGGCGTCCGGGGATGATCAAGATCGAGATTGGATCCATGGTCGCCGAAGATGTCGGCAACACCCTGCTCAAGCTGAAGCGCGCTGAGTATCACGTCGGCCTTTATGGCGAAGACATCTGGGCATTCGCCCGTTAGTCCATTCCCGCGGCTTTCCAAGTGAAACTGAAACGGGCTATTGCCGGTCCATGGCTTGTGAACGGCGGTCACGGGATTCCTTGACGAAACGGTAACGACCATCCGGTTAGAATGCCGAGCATCCGAGTCGAACTGGACTGCCTATGAAACTGCGCCTGACCGACGATATCTCGATCGTAGCCCGGTCGCCCGGTCTCGGGGCCGATGCCGTCGAGGTGGTTGTGACCATTCCGACATTCCGCCGGCCCGAACATCTTTTGAAAACGCTGCAATCGGTTCAGGGCCAGAAGACCGATCGCCGGTTTGCCATCATCGTTATGGAAAACGACGCCGAGGGACGGGCCGGAGTGCAGGCAGCCGCGCCGCTGTTTGAAAGCGGTGGTATCAATGGCTTGCTGATCATCGCCCACCAGCGTGGTAACTGCCATGCCTACAATGCCGGCTGGCTGACGGCGCTGGTCAACTTTCCGAATTTTCAGCATTTGGCTGTCATCGACGACGATGAAGTCGCCGACCCGGACTGGCTGGAAAACCTCTGCGCGACAAGGGAAGAGTTTGACGCCGACGTGGTTGGCGGGCCGCAACTGCCGGTCTTTGAGGACCAGGACAACGCACTCTGGCACGATCATCCGGTATTTGTACCGCACTACGCGGCCACCGGGACCGTGCCGGCGCTCTATTCTTCGGGCAATATCCTCATAGGCCGCAATGTGCTGGAGGCCATGGAACACCCGTTTCTTGATCTGCGGTTCAATTTTCTCGGCGGCGGTGATTCCGATTTCCTCAGCCGCGCCAATGCACGCGGATTTCGTTTTGCCTGGTGCGCAGAAGCGCTGATCCACGAGGATGTGCCGCAACGGCGGACCAGCTGGCGCTGGATTCAGGCGCGCGCCCTGCGCAATGGCGTGATTTCGACATTTGTGGAAAAGCGGCGGCGGGCGGATCAGACTTTCGGGCAGTTGAGGACGGTGCTGAAAAGCTTTGCCCTGCTTGCCCGTGCGCCGTTCCAGGCAGTGATGCGCCTGATCACGACCGGGTCGGTCCTGGTGGCTCTTTACCCGGTGCATGTGGCCATTGGCCGTCTGCTGGCTGAAGTCGGATATGTCAATGAGCAGTATCGTCAGCCCGAGAGCAACTGAATTCCGGGTACCCGCGGTCAGCAACCCGCCGCGCGTTCCGGCGATAGCGATCGCGTCGGTTCTGCTGTGCGTGCTGCTGGTGTCGCTTCGGCCGTTTCAGCCGGCCGGTCCGGACACGACCGGCGGCGACATCGTCAACCAGCTCGGATTCGGCCTGATCGGTGTGACATCGTTTGCCGCATTGCTGATGCTGGCCGATCGGCGTTTTCTTGCAGCGCTCATCAGCCCATGGTGGATCTTGCTGTTCGGGTTTATCGGGCTTGCGGTGGCCAATGCCTATGATCCGGCTTCGGCACTGCGGGCGGTCATGTTTACCGGCTTTGGTATGCTGGCTGTTCTGGCAGTTCTTTGCCTGCCTTACGATGCGGACGGTTTTTCCCGGGTGATCGGCATCGTCGGAACGACGGTTCTGTTACTGTGTTATTGCGGATTGATACTGTTTCCCGATATTGCGATCCACAGCGCCGATTCCACCGAACCGGAACACGCCGGCCTGTGGCGCGGATCGTTTACACACAAGAATGTTGCCGGTCCGGTCATGGCTTGCCTGGGATTTGCAGGCATCTACCTGTTCCGGCGCGGCAGCCGTTTCATCGGCACTTTGCTGTTTGCGGGCGCAATGTTTTTTGTCTTGAAGACGGGATCGAAAACGGCACTCGGCCTTGTTCCGGCTGCGGTCGTACTTGTGATGATCCCCGGCCTGTTCGGTCTGCGGAAACTGGTGCCGTTCCTTTGTATGGCCGTCCTTTGTTTTGCCGCGCTGGTTACGATCGGCACGGTGTTTCTCGATTCAGCGGATCAACTGGTGCAATCCGTTGCGCCGGGAACAAACTACACCGGCCGCGTGACGTTGTGGCAGTTCGCCGCCGAGATGATTGGTAGGGAGCCATTGACCGGCTACGGTTTCGAAAGCTTCTGGCGCACACCGCTGGTCACCGGTTCGGATCAGCCGTTTGACCGCGAATGGGATATCCGCACCATGGTTCATGGTCACAATGGATATATCGATATTGCATTGCTGATGGGTGTTCCCGCGCTGTTGTGTACGGTGGTGGTGTTCATCCTGTTGCCGCTGCGCGATTATCTGCGTGTGCCACTGTTGCGTGAAAACGTGCTGGCTGCGGACTTTTTCATGATGATATGGTTTTTTCTGGCGGTGAACGCGTTGCTGGAAAGCTTCTTCCTGCGGCGTGCCGACCCGGTCTGGTTGATGTTCGTCATGGCGCTGTTTGGCCTGCGGCTGACAGCCCGGTTTACCCTGCCGACGGTTCGCGATAGTCACTGACTCCAGATTTTGGAGATGTGACATGACAATCAGGATCGTCCTGGCCGGGTGCGGCAATATGGGTTTCGCCATGCTGTCGGGCTGGCTCAACGCCGGCAAGATCGAGGCTGCGGAGATCGCGGTGGTCGAACCGAACCCCGATCTGCGGGCCCGGGTAGCCGGGGAGGGCATCGCCGCATTTGCCGATGCGTCCGAACTCGCACCGTCGATGTCGCCGGAACTGATCATCTTTGCCGTCAAACCGCAGGTCATGGGCGTTGTCGTACCAGCCTATCGGCGTTTTGCCGGTGGCAGCACATTCGTCAGCATCGCAGCCGGAACCGGTATCGCTGCGATGCAGGGGATGCTGGGTGAGACAGCGGCGATCATTCGCTGCATGCCGAACACGCCGGCGGCGATCGGCCATGGCATGATGGTGCTGGTGTCGAATGCAAAAGTTGGTGACAAGGCCGATGCCTTCGTCGCCGATCTGATGTCTGCCAATGGCGAGGTAGCGAGAATCGACGACGAACAACTGATGGACGCGGTGACGGCGGTATCAGGTTCCGGACCGGCCTATATTTTTCATTTCATCGAAGCTTTTGCTGAAGCCGGCCGCAAAGCGGGCCTGCCGGGTGATATTGCTGGCAAGCTTGCCATGCAGACGGTCTATGGCGCCGCAAGCCTGGCGGTGCAAAGCAAGGATGATCCGGCGACCTTGCGCAAACAGGTCACCAGCCCCAATGGCACGACGGCGGCGGCACTCGATGTGCTGATGGCGCCGGACGGGCTGGAAAAACTGCTGACCAAGGCGGTTGAAGCCGCGCGGAAACGGGGCGTCG
>JAJFHT010000096.1 GCA_021775495.1 Hyphomicrobiales bacterium
CAGCGGCGACAGGGTGCTGTCGGAAATTGCAACGATCGGCACGCTCCGCGTTGCCGCCTCCTCGGTGATATTGACGACCTCATTTGCATAGAAACGGAACGACACGGCAAAAAGCAGATCATCTGGCTGCATGGTACTGGCCATATGAGTGGCAAGACCGCCACCCGGATCGAGCAGAACCGTCCGACGACCCAGCATTGTGAGAATATAACGCAGCAGATTGACGATCGGTTCGGAGCGAAGCTGGCCGACCAGATAGATCGTCTTTGCCTGTTCCATCAACGAAACCGCCTTTTCCAACTCCTCTTCCGAAGTGCTGGAAAGAAGATCTTCCAGTGAGGTGATATCGCGCACGACCAGTTCGCTCAGGAAACCGCGAGCGCCTGCATTCTTCTGAGCGTCCAGATCCGATTTCAGCGCCCGAATTCGCGCCTCGAAACCCGGTGCGGCCGTTGCCAGGCGCGCCTGGAAGATCAGCTGCAACTCCTTGAAACCCTTGTAACCAAACAGCTGTGCAAAGCGCACCAGGCTGGAAGCGTGGACACCGCACTTTTCGGCCAGCGCATTGACTGAGCGAACCGCAATATCGTTGGGATTCTGCGTCACAAAAACGGCAATCTGCTGATTGCTCCGGCTCAGCCGTTCATATTCGGCATGGATGATCCGGGTCAGGTCCTCATAATTGCCTGGTGGTGCAGCTTTGCTCATGTTCCTGGCGTCATTCCAATGGACGATCTCAATTTTCCAGCCAACAGCCTATCTGCAAGAATTATTGCAAATATCAAAAGCACGCAAGAAACATTGTAATCAGGTGAAAACCGCAAGCGTCTGTTGCGCACATAGCGGATGGAAGGCCGAAATCAACAGCGCAGCACCATTCCATGGCGCAAATCCGCCGGCATCAAATGCGAATTCCATAGCGGATTGCATCATATATCGCGGCGTGGATATTACGCGCGTGGACCGCGTCGCCAATGCGGAGCAGATCGAAACGCGCCTGCGGATCGATCTGTGGGAACGGCTCGCCCATCCCGACCAGATTGTTGTAGCTGACAGCACCCTTGTTGCGCGACAGCGGTTTCAGATCGAAATAGATATCGTCCAATGGCAAAGTTCCGTGCTCGACCACAATCTGATCCACCAAACGTTCCTGCCGCCAGCCCTCGTCAAAATCCGATGCAAGCACCGCGACAAGGCCGTTGCCTTCGCGGCGTACGGCAATCAATCTCGTATTGATGGTGATTTCCACGCCATTCTGGTGAAAACACTTCATGTAGGGAACATGGTTCATGCCGCCGATCTCCGGGGCAAAGAACCGTTCCGGCGACACCAGTTCCAGCTTTGCGCCACGTGACGCGATGATTTCCGCTGCCGTCATGCCCTGATGGCCGCCACTGTCATCAAAGACCAGCACCTTGTCGGCGGGTTTGACGGCGCCTGCTATGATATCCCAACTCGACACAACCAGATCATCTCCGGTCTCCAGCGGTGGATTTTGCGGCAGGCCGCCGGTCGCGACAATCACCACGTCCGGATCAAGCGACAGGACATCATCCTTCTCCGCCCAGGTGTCGTAGCGGATCTCGACGCCCAGCCGGTCAAGTTCGGAAAGCCGCCAATCGACGATGCCGATCAGTTCACGCCGCCGCGGCAGTTGCGCTGCGAGGCGTACCTGTCCGCCAGCCTGGCTTGAAGCTTCGAAGATGGTGATCCGATGACCGCGTTCGGCAGCAACCCGTGCCGCTTCAAGCCCGGCCGGACCAGCCCCGACGATCACGATGTGTTTCAGGGCGCCTGTCGTCCGATCGATCCGCTGCGGGATCGTTTCTTCACGGCCGGTTGCGGCATTGTGGATGCACAGCGCCTCGCCGCCTTCATAAATCCGGTCCAGGCAATAGGTCGCTCCAACACAGGGGCGGATCTGTGTTTCCCGGCCCTCCATTACCTTGCGGGCAATATGCGGATCGGCGATATGGGCGCGGGTCATGCCGACCATATCGAGTTTGCCTTCGGCGATGGCATGACGCGCCGTTGCAACATCGGAAATACGGGCGGCATGAAACACCGGGAATTTGGTCTCGGCGCGCACCTCGCCAGCGAAATCAAGATGTGGCGAGGCCGGTGTGCCCTGAATGGGAATGACATTGGTGAGCGCGGCATCGGTTTCGATGTGACCACGGATGATGTTGAGGAAATCGAACTGACCGCTGGCAGCCAGGCGTCGCGCGATCTCGACTCCGTCTTCACGCGAAAGGCCTTTTTCCCAGTCCTCGTCGGCGACCATGCGGATGCCGACGATGAATTTGGCACCGACCGCCGCACGCACAGCCTCGACGACCCTCATGGTGAAACGCATCCGGTTGTCCAGCGAACCGGCAAACGCATCGTCACGCTGATTTGTCGCGGGTGACCAGAAGCCGTCCATCAAGTGGCCATAGGCTTCGAATTCGATGCCATCGAGACCGGCATCCTGCATGCGTTGCGCCGCCGAGACATAGTCCTCCACGATGCGGTCGATGTCCCAGTCCTCTGCCGTTTTGGGAAACGAGCGATGGGCCGGCTCGCGCACCGGTGACGGCGCCAGCACAGGCAGCCAGTCGGCCGTGTTCCAGCTTGTCCGCCGACCCAAATGCGTCAGTTGGATCATCACCGCGGAATCATGCTCGTGGCATTCGTCCGTCAGTTCCTTCAGCCAGGGCACAATTTCGTCGCGAAATGCCTGGAGATTGCCGAAGGCGGCCGGGGAATCACGCGAAACCAGCGCTGAACCGGCCGTCATATTGAGCGCAATGCCGCCCTTTGCCTTTTCCACGTGGTAAAGCCGGTAGCGCTTCTTTGGTAGACCGTCGTCCGAATAGGCCGGTTCATGCGCAGTAGACATGATGCGGTTTTTCAATGTCAGGTGCTTCAGCTGGAAAGGCTGCAGCAGCGGGTCTTTGCTTGTGTTCATGACGGTCTGGAACAAACTCTTGTGTTGAAACGAACGGCAAGTACCGGGCCAACTCTACCGGAACAATTTTCCGCGGTCAGTACCATGCGTCCTCGGCGGCGGATTTCTTCCGCTGCATGAAGTCATTCAGCGCCTCATCGACCGCCTGATCCAATGGCGGCGCCTGATAATCGGCAAGCAGTGTCTTCCAGCGACGGTTGGCCCGTATCGCGGCATCTTCCGAACCGTTCTCCTGCCATGTTTCGAACGGTTCGTTGTTGGCCATCGCCGAATCCCAATAAGCGGTTTCGTAATTCGCCAGCGTGTGCGCGCAGCCGAAGAAATGGTTGCCCGGGCCGACCTCCTTGAAAGCGTCGAGAGCGAGAGCGTTGTCGTCGATCTTGATACCGTCGAGGTAGGTATGCAGCGCGCCGCAGAAATCGGTATCCATAACGAACTTTTCATAAGACATGGACAACAGCCCATCGAGAAATCCGGACGAGTGCAGAATAAAATTTCCGCCGCTTTGCACCGCCGCCAGCATCGACATTGTGCCTTCGTTCATAGCCTGGGCGTCGGGAAGTTTCGAAGTGGTGAAATTTCCCGAAATGCGCAACGGCAAGCCCAATCGCCGGACAAGCTGTCCGATGACCAGCGAACCGATGGCAGGTTCAGGTGTTCCGAACGTCGGTGACCCCGAACGCAACGCCATGGAAGACAGGAAATTGCCAAAAATGACCGGCGCACCCGGACGCTCGAGTTGAGTCAGCGCACATCCCGCCATGGTTTCGGCGAGCGCCTGTGCAATGGCGCCGGCACTGGTCACCGGGCCCATGGCACCACCCAGAATGAATGGAACCACGATGCCGGCCTGATTGGCTCGGGCATAGGCGCGCAACGCCCCGGTCATCGTGCCATCCCAAACCAGCGGCGAGTTCACATTGACATTGCCGAGAATGACGCAGTTCCGATCGACAAAATCCCTGCCGAACAGGATGCGGGCCATTTCGATGGAGTCTTCGGCACGGTCGACGGCCGTAACGGACCCCATGAACGGACGATCCGAATAACGAATGTGGGAATAGACCATATCGAGGTGGCGTTTGTTGACCGGAATGTCGACCGGTTCGCAGATGGTGCCGCCTGAATGGTGCAGCCATGGTGACGACTGCGCCAGTTTGATGAAATTCTGGAAGTCCTCCATCGTGCCATAGCGTCGCCCCTTGTCGAGGTCCATGACGAAGGGCGAACCATAGGCGGGTGCAAAAACGACATTGTTGCCACCGATGCGCACCGAATTTTCCGGATTGCGAGCGTGCTGGGTAAATTCACCCGGTGCGGTTTTAAGGACATCACGCAGCAATCCGGGTTCAAAACGGACCAGATCGCCAACGACATCGGCACCGGCGCTTTTCCACAGTTCAAGCGCCGCCGGGTCTTCGCGAAACTCGATCCCGACTTCCGCGAGAATGCGATCGGCATTGTTTTCGATCTTCTCGAGATTATCTTCCGACAGGATGTCATAGGTCGGAATTCCCCGAACGATGTAGGGACGTGAGATTCCTTGTGGCCCAGCGCTGCGCAATTTGCGCCGGGCTTGCCGGCCGCTGCGTTCCGGGCCGCGTACGGCTGTTTCGGCTAATGCTGGCTCAACCATCATCGCACTCCCCAACTGATCACAGAGGACAAATTAATTCGATCCAAGTGGGCGGTAACGCTGGAAAATCCTGATTGCTTCTATAAGGTCAGTTTATGCGAAGTATTCGGCATCTGCTGCCCTCGGCCGGCAGCCTGTTTGTGTTTGAAGCAGCTGGCCGGCATTTGAGCTTTACCCAGGCCGGCCGCGAACTCGGCATGTCGCAGGCTGCCGTGTCATACGCCATTCGCAAGCTGGAGGATCAGCTTGGCATCCCGCTGTTCCGGCGCGAACACCGGCGTGTCCGACTGACCGATGCCGGCGACCGGTTTCTGACCGACGTGACGCTCGGTCTGTCGCATATTCGCAAATCCGCCGAGGATCTGCGTTCACTGGCCGACGACACCCATGTCACGCTGTCGGCATCGACCGCCTTTGCGGCCTATTGGATGATGCCGCGATTGCAGCAGTTGCGGCGTGATCTGCCCGGAATCGACTTGCGAATTCAAACCAGCGACCGTGACATCGATCTTGTCTCCGAGAGCATTCCGCTCGGCATTCGCTGCGGTGTGCTGGAGGACTGGCCCGAATATGACGCATGGCGCCTTGACGAGGAGGAAATCTACGCGGTGGCCGGAAGCGCCTACGCGGCCCAGAACGAGTTGCCGACGGAGGTTGCCGCGATGATCGATCATCAGTTGATCGATCTTGAGGAACCCTACAGGCCGGCGGCCAACTGGGCCAGTTGGTTTGCCAGCGCCGGCATCAATTCAGGCATTGCCCGGCGTGGCCTGCTGATCAATGATTATGTGCTCATCATCCAGGCGGTGCTGGAAGGTCAGGGCATTGCGCTCGGCTGGCGGCACCTGATCGAGCCGATGATTTCAGCCGGCCTGGTGGTGCGGGTGACCGATCACGTGATGCGCACCGGACTGGCCTATTACATCGTCTGGCCAAAAAACCGGTCGCTTTCTCCAAGCGCGGCCCGGGTTCGCGAATGGCTGTCTGTTCAAACCTGAAACGCAGCTGTTCGAATGGTCCCGAATCCGGGTAAAGTGCATCCATGACGATCCGACAGCTTTCAGAGACAATGATCAACCAGATTGCCGCGGGCGAGGTGGTTGAACGCCCGGCCAGCGTGGTCAAGGAACTGGTCGAGAACGCACTCGATGCCCGTGCGAGACGGATCGATGTCGTCACCGCTGGAGGCGGTGCGCACCTGATCCGTATTATCGATGACGGTATCGGCATGGCCGAGAGCGAGCTGCCGCTCGCAGTATCGCGCCACTGCACGTCCAAGCTCTCCGATGACATCCACGACATCCGCTCGCTGGGGTTTCGCGGTGAAGCCCTGCCGTCGATCGGTTCGGTGTCGCGATTGACCATCCGCTCCCGGACGGCTTCGGCGGAAAGCGGCTTTGAGATTACCGTCGAGGGCGGCCGCGTTACCGGCCCCCGCCCCGCCGCCGCCAATCGGGGAACGCTGGTTGAAGTACGCGACCTGTTCTTTGCCACACCGGCCCGGCTCAAATTCATGAAAAGCAGCCGTGCCGAGAGCGCGGCCATCGGCGATGTGATCAAACGCATTGCCGTCGCATTCCCGAAGGTGCGTTTCAACCTGTCCGGAACCGACCGGTCGACGCTGGATTTGCGTCCAGCCGCCGACGGCCCCGACAGCGCGCTCAAACGCATCACCCAGGTCATGGGGCGGGAATTTGCCGAAAATGCGGTCGCGATCGATGCCGAACGCGAAGGCGTGAAACTGACCGGCTATGTCAGCATCCCGTCCCACAATCGCGGCAACGCCTTGATGCAATATGCCTATGTCAATGGACGCCCGGTGCGTGACAAGCTGTTTTCCGGTGCCATACGCGGCGCATTTGCCGACGCGCTGCCACGTGACAGGCACGCCGTGGCAGCGCTGTTCCTGCAGATCGATCCGGATCAGGTCGACGTCAATGTGCACCCCGCCAAGGCGGATGTGCGCTTCCGCGATCCAGGGCTGGTGCGCGGGCTGATTGTCGGCGCCATAAGGCAGACATTAGCTGAAGCCGGCGTACGCGCCTCAACCGGGGGCGCCGCATCCATGGTGCAGGCGTTTCGGCCGGGCGGCAGCCCCCTGACATCGCCATTTAATGGCGGCCCCACCGGGCACGGCAATCTGCGCGGCGGCTATGATATCAGCGCCTCGGTCAACCGGCCGCTTTCTCCAGAAGGATTTTCTGAAGGTGTGCAAGCCACACTCAACCCGGATATCGGGCAAAGCGCCGATGCTCGTGCTGCAATCGACGAACCGCGCCCCGAACGGCTGCAATCACGGCTTGGCGCGGCGCGGGCCCAGATACATGCCAATTATATCGTCTCGCAGACGGAGGACGCGCTGATCATAACCGACCAGCACGCGGCGCATGAGCGACTGGTTTACGAAGCACTGAAAACCGCCATTCATTCACGGCCGCTTGCGTCGCAGATGTTGCTGATACCGGAAATCGTCGACCTGCCGGAAGAGGACGCAGAGCGATTGGCTTTACAGGCCGAAACCTTCCAGAAGTTCGGTCTCGGTATCGAACGGTTCGGACCGGGCGCAATTGCAGTGCGGGAAACACCGGCCATGCTCGGCGAAACCGACACGGCGCAGCTGATAAGGGATCTTGCGGACGAACTTGCGGATCAGGGCACCGCCGATGGGCTGAAGGAAAGTCTGGACAGCATCGCTGCAACGATGGCGTGCCACGGATCCGTCCGCTCCGGCCGGAGATTGCTGCCGGAGGAAATGAACGCACTACTGCGGCAGATGGAGGAAACGCCTGGATCCGGGACATGCAATCATGGGCGGCCAACCTTCATCGAATTGAAGCTGACCGATATTGAAAAACTGTTTGGCCGGCGATAGGTAGGGCCATTCAAACAAACAGGCTCTGTCAATGAACCGCTTTGAAGGACCAGGCGCGCGTGAAGCCCGCATTCGATATCTCGACAATGATTTCCAGGTGATCAGCCCGGGGTCGTTCGTACGTTGCGCCGTCACCGGCAAGCCGATTCCGTTGGACGAACTGAAATATTGGAGCGTGGCCCGCCAGGAAGCCTATATCGACGCACAGTCGTCCTTCAAGCGCGAGATCGAGCAGAACCCCGACCTGCGCTCGCGCTGACTTTCCAACAGCCGAGATTGACTTCTCAATCTCCAAATTGCTAATTGAGCGCATGGGGTGTGCGAATACCCCGTGAGGCGACAGCCCAAGTTTCGCATCCAGTAAACCTCAACAGAGGAAGGATGCGCCATGCCATCGCCCAACGAAATAACCGTTTCAAATCTTTCACGACTGATAGGAACTCCCGACGCACCGACCATCGTCGACGTGTGCATTGACGACGATTTCGAAGATGACCCACGCCTCGTGCCGTCATCATTCCGTCATCCGTTTGCCAGTATAGAAACACTGCTGCCGAATCTGGAAGCCTCCAGGGTGGTCATCGTTTGCCACAAGGGCAAAAAGCTTAGCCAGGGAGCAGTGGCTTTGCTGCGCAGTCATGGGATACCCGCTGAATCGCTGCAGGGCGGCATCGTCGCCTGGCGAGAAGCCGGCGAACCTCTGGTATCAGCGGGAAAAATCCCGAATCCGCGTTCCGACTGCGGGTCGCTCTGGGTCACCCGGCACCGGCCAAAGATCGACCGGATCGCCTGCCCGTGGCTGATTCGGCGTTTTGTTGACCGACATGCCCGATTTCTTTTTGTTGCTCCGTCGGACGTTCTTGAAGTTGCGGAAAAATTTGATGCGACACCTTTCGACATTGAGGATGTTTTCTGGAGCCATCGTGCGGAGAGATGCACATTCGACACTATGATCGAGGAGTTCGGGCTGCACACGGAGGCGCTTGACCAACTGGCACAAATCGTCCGCGGCGCCGATACAAATCGTCACGACCTTGCGCCCCAGGCAGCGGGATTGCTGGCGATCTCGGTGGGGCTCTCACGGGCCTATCGTGACGACCTCCTTCAATTGGAAGCCGGGATGCAGATTTACGATGCCTTTTACCGCTGGGCCCGCGATGGAACCAGCGAGACACACGACTGGCCTTCGGCATCGATTCGGAACCAGTGATCATGACAGACAGTAGAGAGAAGAGCGTTGCTCGCAGCAAGGCGGCGCCGACATTCCGGCAGGCATTGGCCGTCTGGGCAAGAATCGGCGTGCTGTCCTTCGGCGGGCCGACGGCGCAAATCGCCCTGATGCACAGAGTCATCGTCGAGGAACGCAACTGGCTCAACGATAAGCAGTTTCTCAACGCGCTGAGCTTCTGCATGTTGCTCCCGGGACCTGAAGCCATGCAGCTTGCGACGTATTCCGGCTGGCGGATGCACGGCGTTGCCGGCGGGCTGGCCGCCGGCCTGCTGTTTGTTCTGCCCGGCGCGGCGGTCGTTCTCATGCTCGCCGCGATCTATGCCATTCTCGGTGAAGTGCCGCTGGTCAACGCCTTGTTCATCGGGGTCAAAGCCGCTGTTTTGATCATTGTCCTGGAAGCGTTGCTGCGTGTCTCCAAACGTGCCCTGCTTGTACCCGCACATTGGATCGTCGCGGCATTGGCGTTTGTCGGATTGTTCTTTCTAACCCTGCCTTACCCGCTGATTGTCGCCGCCGCCGCATTGTTCGGTTTCCTGCGTGGCGGGCCGGTTGAAACCACTCTTCAACCGCGGGCCGACGCTCGCGGAATGGTGACCGGCACTTTGATCACCGTCCTTCTGTGGCTGGCCGTCTGGTGGGTTCCGCTGATATTGATCGCATCAGTCCAACCGGGGGTGTTGGCGCAGTTGGGGATATTTTTCTCCAAACTGGCGGTCGTGACCTTTGGCGGCGCTTATGCAGTGCTGGCCTATATGGCGCAAGACGTCGTCAACCAGTTCGGCTGGCTGACTGCCGGCGAGATGCTCGACGGTCTCGGCCTTGCCGAGACCACGCCCGGCCCGCTGATCCTCGTTACCGAATTTGTCGGGTTCCTTGCCGGTTACCGGGCGGGCGGCATCTGGATCGGATTGGCGGGCGTATTTGTCACGCTGTGGGCGACCTTCGTGCCGTGCTTCTTGTGGATATTCGCGGGCGCCCCGTACATCGACTGGATCGGCGAACAGCCCCGGCTGAAGGGCGCATTGTCGGCCATCACTGCTGCGGTCGTCGGTGTTATTCTTAACCTGTCGATCTGGTTCGCGCTGCATGTGTTGTTTGCCAAGGTGACCGCCCGCAAATTCGGTTCGGTCACGATCTGGCAACCGGAATTGATGACGCTGAACTGGTATGCTCTGGCGCTTTCAGTCCTTTGCGCGGTGATGTTGCTGAGGTTGCACTGGGGGCTTTTCAGGGTGCTCACAGCGGCATCCCTTGCTGGCGCGGCCAGCATGCTGATCCCGTAACGACTTTGCAAAAGCTCAGATTCGCCGGTTGTGAAAGGCGTCCAGAGTTCCCTGAATGATACGATCGGCAATGGTGTCATCCTCGAATTGAACATCGATTTCCAACACATGCAGTTTCTGCAAAAGCTCGCGGGCCCGCTCGGTTCCATGGTGCAACCGCATCGCATCCTTGGCCGTCGTCACAATTTCCAGACC
Source organism: Hyphomicrobiales bacterium (assembly GCA_021775495.1). Classification (GTDB taxonomy): domain Bacteria; phylum Pseudomonadota; class Alphaproteobacteria; order Rhizobiales; family Rhizobiaceae; genus JAJFHT01. The sequence continues at coordinate 10,168 of JAJFHT010000096.1, forward strand.
CTGATTGTCAGCCGTTTGCATCAGTTCGCCCAGCTCCTCGTCGTTGAACAGATGATGATCCGGGAAGGTTCGCGTCTGCACGAGTTCTCCACCAATCGAGGCAGCGGTGTTGAAGAACTTCTGGGGATCGCCGATTCCGGCGAAAGCAAGCAACTTCCGGTTTTCGATCCCACTTCCGGGCAATGGTTTCGTCACGGCCTGAAACACCGGGCGCGCTGCACGCGCTGCCATGCGGATGGCGTGATCGGCGCCGTTTCCCTCGCCCAGCTTCAACACCGCGCTGGCGTGGCGCAACTGGTCGACAAGCGGTGCCCGCACCGGCCCACCAGGAATAACATGGCCATTGCCTAGGCCGCGGATGGCGTCAACAACAAGAAGTGCGTAGTCATAATGCAGTCGTGCGCTTTGGAAGCCGTCATCCATGATGATGAAATCGCACCCCTGCTCGGCCAGGATCCTGGCTCCGGCGGCACGGCTTGCCGACACGACAACCGGAGCGTGGCGGGCAAGAAGAAGCGGTTCATCACCCGTCAGCCGGGCGCTGTCATTTTCCGGATCAACCAGATGGGTGCCGCTCAAGCTGCCGCCATATCCCCTCGACAGAAAGCCGGGCTGGTGTTTCCTGTGTGACAGTTCTTTTGCCAACGCCGTGGCAACCGGCGTTTTCCCCGCTCCGCCAACAGTGAAATTACCGACACACAGTACCGGCAGATCAACCTTCTCGCGGCGCCCGCGGTTCAGCCCCCGGGCAGCAATAGCGCCGTATATCGCCGATGCCGGGTAGAGCGCCCATGCACGCCAATCTGCCTTGTCCCACCAGAAGGGAGGGGCTTCACTGGCCATCTCGATGCTCTCCTGGCTGCTTTTCCAGACGGGCTTTGACGGTCAGCGGCTGCAGATACGGATCGAGAGCGCTCAAGGTTCGGGACAAAGCGCCCCGCATGTCATCAACCGTTCCGGCGGCTGCGTCCATCATCTGTTCGCGCACCTTCGGGTTAACCAGCAAGTAGTTAACCGCACCTGCCAGCATTTCGCGGTCGCGCACCAGCTTGGCTCCGCCACCCTTGATAAGCCGCTGGTAGGATTCACGAAAATTCTGCACGCTGCGACCGGACAGTATGGCGGTTCTCAGCATGGCCGGCTCCAACGGATTCTGGCCGCCCTTCGCGGTGAGCGAGCGTCCGACAAAGGCAATATCGGTGAGCCGCAGATACAATCCCATTTCACCAATCGTATCCCCCAGCAAAATATCGGTCTGCGGCATGATCCGGTCATTGCGGCTGCGCCGCGCAACACTCAGACCGGCATCTGCAAATTCCTGCGCCAGGGCATCGGCACGCTGGGGGTGCCTCGGCACGATAATGGTGAGTATCCGGCCGTGCCTTGCCTTCAAAAGCCGGTGCACATCCGCGGCGATGGTTTCCTCGCCCTCGTGGGTCGAAATAGCAGCCCAGGTTTCCCGCGACCCGATCTCCAGCCGGACCCTATTTAAGACGGTCTTTTCAACCGGCAATGGCTGGGTATCGACTTTCAGATTGCCGGAAACCGTAACCGGACGGGCTCCAAGTGCCCTGAACCTTTCGCCATCCAGTTCCGACTGGGCGACAACGTGCGACAGGTTTTCAAAAAGCGCCTCGGCAAGATCAACACGCTTCTTCCATGAGTTGAATGAGCGGTCCGAAAGCCGGCCATTGACCAGCACCTGCGGAACCCGCAGGGCGCCGAGCTCAAGCATGGTCATGGGCCAGATTTCAGATTCGGCAATAATCGCAATGTCCGGCGACCAGTGGGCCAGGAACTTGCTGACGGCGGGTTTGAGATCAAGCGGCACATATTGGTGAATAACTTTTTCACCGAGCCGTTCCTTCACGACTTGAGCCGAGGTGACCGTTCCCGTCGTCAATACAACTTCAATCCCGAGAGCCAGGATGTTTTCAACCAATGGCACGATGGCCGTGGTTTCGCCGACACTGGCGGCGTGCACCCAGATCAACGGGCCACTGGGTCTGCGCCACGCGGCAACGCCGTACCGCTCACGGCGCCGGCTTCGATCTTCTTTGCCCTTGCTTGCCCGCCAGGCGATATAGCTGCCGATGAACGGGTAGGCGGCGGCGCCGGCCCAGCGGTAGGTCCAAAGAACTGCACGGGCCCAGCTATGGCTCATTGGTGGCCATCCACACGGCGGTAGGCTTGAGCCGTCACTTCATTGAGGCTGGCGGTGACCTCCTGGCGCTTGCGCTCAAGCTCCTCAGCATCCGCGTCTGCGGGAACGTAGATCGGCTCGCCGTGAGCAACCGTCGCCCGCCCAAACGGCAGGTTGATCGTCGTCTTGTCCCAGGATTTCTCCAGCACCAGACGCCGGCTTGAGGCATAAGCGCCGGCAATGATCGGCCTGCCGGTGATTTTGGCCAGGGTGACAATCCCCAGGCCGGCTTCACGCGGTGTCCCGTTTGGAATATCGGCGATCATTGCTGTCGATTCGCCCTTCGCCATCACTCTTTTGAGTGCGATCAGCGCGCGGGCTCCACCTTTCTCGATTGTGTGACTGCCTGCTCGCCCACCGGAACCGCGGACGACGCCAAGTCCAAACTTTTGGGCGACCTGCGCGTTGAGTTCCGCATCCGCACTGCGCGAAAACAGACCCGACATCGGAACGCCCCTGCCGGCGAAGATCGGAACCATCAGGTGCTGACCGTGCCACAGCGCCAGAATCACTGGTGCGTTTTTCTTGAAGTAATCAACCGGATCGCTGGTGTCCTTGGTCATCGGATTCGTCCAACTGGTAAAACGAACCAGAAAAACCACAAGATTGACCAAAATGCGTTTGACAAGCACCGATCGCGCAAGCGGCTTGCGGATCCTGCGCCACAGCGCTTTCAGCGGACGCGGCCTGTTCACGGCCGCTGCTGGTCTGGCAGTTGCTATTTTCGTATCACTTGACTTCTGCATGGTCTGCGGGGCGACCTCAATCATCATGCCCGGACGTCGAGGCCGGATCGAGAAGCCGATGAAGATGCACGATGAAATAACGCATATGCGCGTTGTCCACTGTCTGTTGCGCTTTCGACTTCCATGCGACCTCGGCAGACTTGTAGTCCGGATAAATGCCGACCAGATCGAGTTGTTCGAGGTCGCGGAATTCCAAACCGTCAAGCGAGGTCAACTCGCCCCCGAGAACAAGATGCAGAAGCTGTTTTTTTTCTGATTTTTCAGACATGCTTTCTCAAATTCCAGGTGATTTCGTCCTATGCCCGCGCTGGGGTCAAGTCCCCGGCTGTCGCCGCGGGACAGCGGACCGTAATGCAAGATGCGCCATTAGGGAACTGTGCACCGATACCGTTCTCATTGGTTTTTTGCAATCACTTGCGCAATTACCTCCAGAAGCGGACCGCTGCCGGCAACCAACGGGCCAAGCCGAGGATTTCTACCGGCATAATGCGGTCTTTTACCGGCATCATTGATAATTGTTCCCCCGGCTTCGTCGAGGATAAGATCGGCGGCGGCGAGGTCCCAATCATGGGCATTTGCCTTGACGAAACTTGCATCAATCTCGCCGCCGGCAACCATCGCAATGCGATAGGCCAGCGAGGGGATGTAGCGGACTGCCTCGATTTCTTGCCCAATATTTTCCGGCATGGCCTTGATCATCGCCTTAGGACCGGCCACCAGCACAGATCCTTCCGGTTTTCTGACCTGCAGCGGCTGGTTATTTTTCGTCGACCCCCCGGCACGCGCGGCGGAAAAAACTTCGCCGCGAACCGGACAATCCAGCACGCCAACCAGCGATCGGCCGTTTTCCACAATTGCGACGCTGACACACCAGACATCGCCGCCGTCGAGAAATGACCGTGTCCCGTCGATCGGATCAACAACAAATGTGCGATGGCGATCTAGCCGGACCGCAGTATCCGCCGTCTCCTCCGAAAGCCAGCCATAGTCCGGACGGGCAAGCAAAAGAGTATCCTTCAGGAACGTGTCAACCGCTATGTCGGCTTCGCTGACTGGCGATCGCTCGTCTTTCATCCAGACTTCCGGTTCCCGGCCGAAATACGTCATCGCAATCCGACCGGCTTCCGCCGCAGCATCGCGAATGAGCTTCAGATCATCCATTAGATCGCTCGAGGCGATTTCAACTTCCGGCAAGTGTCATTCCTTCGATCAGAAGGGTCGGAGCGGCGGTTGAGAACCCGCGATCAAGATCGTTCGCGGCGCTCAGGTTCAAAAACATGTCTTTCAAGTTGGACGCAATGGTAACTTCGGACACCGGGTATGTGATCTCGCCGTTCTCGATCCAGAATCCGCTGGCGCCGCGGCTGTATTCACCGGTGATCATGTCGACACCGTGACCGAATACCTCCGTGACGTAAAACCCGCTGACCAGCGAACCTATCAAATCCTGTGGCGACTGTGATCCCGCCTCAATGGCAAAATTGGTCGACGCGGGCGAGACCGACGAACCACTTCTGGATCCGCGCCCATTGGTCGCCAGTCCGAGTTCTCTTGCTGTTCCGGTCGACAGAAACCAGTGTTTGAGGACACCGTCTTCCACCATCACCAACCGGGAGCCGGCTATCCCCTCGCCGTCAAATGGCCGTGAGGCCGATCCGCGTGGCCGGGACGGGTCATCGGTCGCCGAAACGCCGCTGGCCAGAACCTGCTGGTTCATCCGGTCACGCAGAAAACTGGTTTTGCGAGCTACAGAAGCCCCATTGATCGCGGCAGCAAGATGGCCGGCAACACCACGCGCCACGCGCGGATCACAAACCACACAAACGGGGCCGGTCTCAGCCTTGCGGGCACCAAGACGACGAACGGTTCGCTCTCCTGCCGAACGGCCAATCTGCTTGGCCGGGTCGAGATCGGCGAAATGCAGTTTGGAGGAAAAATCATAGTCACGTTCCATCGCGGTGCCTTCACCCGCGACAACGCTGACGCTGCGGGAAAAGCGAGACGCCATGTAGTTGCCGGAAAATCCGTCGGAAGTGGCCAGAACCATTCCACCGACACCGGCGCTTGCCGACGCGCCACCAGAATTGGTTACGCCCTTTACGCCAAGTGCGGCCTGTTCTGCTTCGAGCGCATCGCCGACGAGGCGTTCAGTGGAGATCTCTGTATCGTCGAAAAGATCCAGATCGGCGATTGTTTCGGCCAGACGCGAAGGGTCGGCAAGCCCTTGAAACGGGTCTTCCGGTGAAACCTTTGCCATGGCGACGGCACGCTCGGCCAATTGCGATGGATCACTGCCGGCCGACGCTGACACGCTGGCGACGCGCTGGCCGACAAACACCCGCAGCGAAACATCATCGCTCTCCGACAGGTCGGTCGCCTCGACCTTTCCCAGCCGCGCCGATACGCTGACGGAGCGCGAGCGAATGGCAACCGCGTCCGCATTATCCGCACCGGCCTTTCTGGAAGCTTCGACAAGACTGGCAACGCGGTCCTGCAACTGACTTGGATCGACAGATACTGTCATTTGGGGTTCTGCGTTTCCTTGGTTTCCGACGATTGTTACGCTGTTGCGGCCAGATTTTCGTGGCCAGTGGCGAAGCATCATCTATTGTGCAATGCGATCATGTGCAATGGGGACATGACAACCCGTTGTTATTCGATCAAACGCGGCAGGTATCAGGTGGCGGCTGAAAACATATCCCTTTACAGCGAAACGCTGCTTCTGCTTGGCGCGGCGGTTGTGGCGGCGCCGCTATTCAAATCGATCGGTCTTGGCACGGTGCTCGGTTATCTGGCAGCCGGAATCGTGATCGGGCCGATTGCCCGGCTGATCGTCGACGGTGAGGAAATCCTTCAGGTTGCCGAGCTCGGGGTCGTGTTTCTGCTTTTCGTTATCGGGCTGGAATTGAAACCGGCACGGCTTTGGGCGCTTCGGCGTGATATTTTCGGGCTGGGCCTTGCACAGGTTGTTGTGACCGGACTTTTCCTGTGTCTGCTGATCATGTTTATCGCCGGATACGACTGGCAAACGTCGCTGGTGATCGGTTTCGGCCTTGCGCTGTCATCAACTGCGTTCGCGCTGCAACTGCTCGAGGAACGCGGCGACACCAATCGGGTTTACGGCCAGACGTCGTTTTCGATTCTGCTGTTTCAGGATCTCGCGATTGTGCCGCTGCTGGCACTGATCCCCTTGTTCTCACTCTCCGGTGGCACCGGAAACGGCAGTCCGATCGCAGATATTGCAATCGCGGTTGCGGCGCTTGCCGGGTTGTTGATTGCCGGCCGTTATCTGCTCAATCCGCTGTTTCGGATCATTGCCAATACAGGCGCCCGCGAAGTGATGATCGCAGCGGCCCTGCTTGTGGTCATCGGCTCGGCCATGCTGATGCAATCCGCCGGACTGTCAATGGCCATGGGTGCCTTCATAGCCGGCGTTTTACTCGCCGAATCCACCTACCGTCATGAACTGGAAGCCGACATAGAACCGTTTCGCGGCATACTGCTGGGATTGTTCTTTATCGCCGTTGGTCTGTCGCTCGATCTTGCAGCAGTGCTGGACAACTGGCTGCTCATCATCATCGCCGTGCCCTCGCTGATGATATGCAAGGCGTTGATCGTTTTCATGCTGTGCCGGATGTTCCGGATTGAACGCGACACGGCGATACGCGTTGCGTTTCTTCTGCCGCAGAGCGGCGAGTTCGGATTCGTTCTGTTTTCCACAGCCGCTGCGGCTGCACTGATCGACCCCTCAACCGCTTCGCTGCTCATCGCAACCGTCACCCTGTCAATGGCCCTGACACCACTTTCAGCGCCATTGGCCGATGTGCTGATCGGGCCGGAAACAAAAGAGGAGATGGAGGAGGACTTTCACGGAGCAGGCTCGGACGTGCTGATGATCGGGTTTTCCCGCTTCGGTCAAATCGCGTCACAGATGCTGCTTTCGGGCGGAAGCGATGTGACGATCATCGACCACTCGGCTGACCGGGTGCGTAGTGCCGCGAAATTTGGCTTCCGGATCTATTTTGGCGACGGAACCCGGAAGGATGTGCTGGAATCAGCCGGAATAAGACGCGCCAAGATTGTTGCGGTCTGCACTCACAAACGAGAGATCACCGACAAGGTGATCGATCTGATCCAATCGGAGTTTCCCCAGACCCGCATCTTCACGCGATCTTACGACCGCACCCACACGCTGTCATTGCGCGCTAGAGGAGTGGAATTTGAAGAGCGGGAAACCTTTGAATCCGGATTGAGGTTCGGCCGCGTGACGCTGCAGGCGCTGGGCATGACGGACAATCAGGCCCATGCCATTCAGCTAGACGTCAGAAAGCGTGACGAGGAACGGCTTGCAATCCAGGCAGCTGAAGGCATTTTTGCCGGCGGGGAAAAATGGCACACTCGGCCGGTAACACCGGAACCGTTGATCAAACCGTCACGCGAGTCGCGGCGGATCGACAAGGTTCAAGAACAAAAGACATAATGCGCTTGTACCCATGGTTCCAATCCGGGTGGAAGACCGGCATCTTGATGGAACCTGCCGATCTGACTGAAAATTCCACGGCTGCAAAATACGATAACCGGCAAAAGAATTGTTGTTGGCCGCTGGATTGTATGGATTCACAAACAGGGCTCAAGCGGCTAGAAAAAGAGAATTACAAATGCATTGAAATATTTTTCTGAAGAAAAGGCTCCAATTTTGGAATCTGAAATCCCGGAAGGTGGGACTGAAAGTTCTTACCGGCTGAATGGCACTGTCTTAGAAGACGCCCGACCAAATCGCATCGTCATCCTGACAGAGGACGAAAGGCTTTTTGCAGCTGATAATTTTCGTATTTTCCTGTCGGAGATACAACGGGACTGTCGCGCGGTTTTGGCCGTTCTTGGAGATTTTTCACCGGCAGGATCCAGACTGTCCCGAGTCGCCACAGTCTCCTACCTTTGGAAGACTTTTGGTCCAACCGCGTTTTTCGGCGTCGGGCTGCAATATCTGCGCCATTTGTTCGATCGTTCGAAAGGTGTTCGACGGGTGTTTCGGCAGTTTGATGTTCCGGTTGTTCATGCCGTCGGCGATGTCAATTCCGAATCGGTCGTCCAGGCTATCCGCGCGGCCAAGCCGGACATGATCGTCTCCGTCTCCATGAACAGATTGTTTGGATCGCCCCTGCTGGACATTGCGCCATGCCTGAACCTGCACCTTTCGCTGCTGCCGCGGCATGGTGGTCTCATGCCGGTGTTCTGGGCGTTGCACGATGGTGACCGGGAAGCAGGGGTTACGGTGTTCCGCGTAAACGATCGTGTCGATGACGGTGAGATACTGGCTCAGCGGCGCGTGCCGATTCAGACCCGCCGCCTTCTTCCACTCTACCGTGAGCTGAAACAAATCGGGATGCATGCTTTGGCTGATGCCGTCCGCTCCGATGTGCAGACCGATCTGCCGCCATTGGTGCCGGAAATCGGCGACACCTCGATCAACCGCAAACCCACACGCGAAGACGTCGACAGATTTCGATCGGCGGGAAACAGCATTTTCTGACCGCTGCCAATCCGCTATCGTGAACACGTCCCGCTCATGATCCGAAATCCGCAAGCAAGGGAAAGTCGATGGTCATTCGCTTCCAATGGACTATCGGGTTCTTCGATTTGGTGCGATAGAGCCTCATGAGCAAATCGACTTCAGTCGGCCATTCGAAAACGAGCCGGTCCGGATCCGGTCAGTCGGCAAAATTCACCACCGGTTCCACCATGCGGCATGTCGCGGTGATGACGGGCACCGGATCCATTGGCCTGGTTGCGATCTTCATCGTTGACGCGCTCAACCTGTTCTACATCTCGTTGCTCGGCGTGCAGGAACTGGCGGCGGCCATAGGCTTTGCCGGAACTTTGCTGTTTTTCACGGTGTCGCTGGCCATCGGGTTGACCATCGCCACATCGGCCCTTGTGTCGCGTGCGTTGGGCAAGGGGGACAGGGAGCAGGCCGCAAATCTCGGTGGCGCCTCATTGGTGTTCATGGCGCTTGCCACCGGATCCCTGGTGCTGGTTTTGTGGCCGTTTCTGCGCGACATAACGGCCTTGATGGGTGCGCGGGGCGAAACGCTCGACGTCGCAACCCACTTCCTGCAAATCGTGTTGCCGTCAACGCCTCTGGTCGCGATCGGGATGGCGACAACCGGGATTCTGCGTGGTGTCGGGGACGCCCGGCGGGCCATGTATGTCACGCTTTCAGGCGGTGCGGCGGCAGCCGTACTCGATCCGATATTCATTTTCGGTCTGGATCTTGGTGTAACCGGCGCCGCAATTGCGACCGTGCTGTCGCGAATGATTTTGCTGTCTGTCGGCCTCTATGGTGCGTATTTCGTTCACCGGCTGGTCAGGCTGCCGGACTGGACCCGGTTGAAGGGCGCATTTCGCCCGTATTTTTCGATCGGCCTTCCGGCGGTGCTTACCCAGGTCGCGACGCCGGTCGGCAACACCTATGTGACCATCCAGATCGCCCAGTTTGGCGACGACGCGGTGGCCGGGTGGGCAATCATCGGCCGACTTATTCCGGTTGCATTCGGAACAATCTTTGCCCTTTCAGGCGCGGTCGGCCCGATCCTTGGCCAGAATTTTGGAGCCGGCCTCTATGATCGGCTGTTCCTGGTCATGCGCGACAGTCTCATTCTGACCCTCGTCTATGTGGTTGCATTGTGGGCGGTCTTGGCCCTCTCGGGCGAACAGATCGCCTCGCTGTTCGGCGCCGTCGGGCTGGCGCGCGAACTGGTCCTGTTCTTCTGCCTTTTCGTTGCCGGCAGCTTTCTGTTCAACGGAGCGCTGTTCGTGGCCAATGCGGCCTTCAACAATCTTGGGTACGCAACCTATTCAACGGTTTTCAACTGGGGACGCTCGACCCTTGGAACCATTCCGTTCGTTTGGGTCGGCGCACAATATTTCGGGGCAAAGGGCGTGTTGGCAGGCTGGGGGCTGGGAGCCATCGTCTTCGGCGTTGTCGCAGTTATCACCTGCTTCCGGGTGGTTCGCAGAATTGGACAAGAAGCGCCACCGCCGGATGACGACCAGATGCCGGGACAGCCGCCAACCGCCTATTCGCCCTTTTCGACCGGGAAAGCAGCCACATTGGGATAGAGCGGGTTCACGGGATATCAGAAATGGTATCGGTCAGGACGCTTGGGATGGACTATCCGAAAAGGCCATGACTGCATCCACGGCCCGTTTCAATTCATCCTTGACCGGTGCGCTTTCTTCCAAGATCTGGTCGATTTTCAGGAAATCAAGCACCCTGAATCTTGACACGGGCGGGCGCAGGAATACCGCCGGGCGGTGTGATTTGAGTTTCATGGCGATGATCGACTGCATCATCAACTGGCTGGCTCCGAACATGGCATCGATCGCACCCGGCATCTTACCGAGATTGCCTTCCGGGCCGCCAACGACGTCGATCGCAATAACGATGTCGACATCGTTA
>JAJFHT010000097.1 GCA_021775495.1 Hyphomicrobiales bacterium
CCGCGGGCGAAACCGGTCGTCGGAAGCGGAACCATGTAACCGTGGCGGATATCGTTTTCGCGCGCAAGGATCGTCAGCTGGCGGCCGATTTCGGTGGCCTGAAACTGCGGCAGTATTTCAGCATGAAAAAACGGCTTTGTCCGTTTGGCCATCAAGCTGAGATAGGGATCGATGGTATGCGCTTCTATTTCCGTATACCCGTGAACATAGGCATCCGGGAACGTGCCATGTAGCAATGGCCCGGCCTGGAAATTCGGATCGAGCGGAACGATCGCCATGCTGTAGTGATCAAACCCCAACCGGGTGACCTCCGCCCGGAAAACCGCGTAAAGATCTTTCAACTCGGTGCATGTAGAGATCTCGGCAATAAACCCTCCCGGATGCTGCTCCCGCATACCCATCGCCCGCAAACCCTTCCACACCATTCAACGATGGGAATATGACCTGCGGTTCGGCCGGTTGCAATCATAGGGATATCAAGACAATGCGAGCCGTCACGTCGGTGGGAAACGACAAGAGTTGATTGCTTTTAGTTGAGCGGCACGGTCAGCCTGGCGTTGAATGCCCAGGAATGCTGATTGTTTGACATCGCAGAATATGCGCCGGACAACGAAAATTCCGACCGCTCTCCGAACGCAATGTTCGACTGCCCGACCAGGCTCAATCCTGTCGGTGAGTTTCTGCTGAAGTCCTGGAAAACACCCGCACCGATGCTCGGCTCTATGGCTTTGATGATGCTGTCTTGAAAGGAAACGAGAGTGCCAATTTTCGGCCCGGCGGTCACGCGCCCGAAATTCAACGTTTTGCCGGGTACCTGAGTTCCGTCCGATGTAGCGAAACCGTCCCTCCACGCTCTGCCCACGGTAACCGAAACATTTGGCTCCAGCCAGAAATCGTCAAATCGAATGCGCCTGCTGATCCCTCCTGACAGATGAACTGACAGCAAATCCGTCTGGCCTGTAACGCCGGCAAAGGCAATGTCGATGTTTCCCGCGTCAAGAGCTGCCGTCAGATCGATATCGATGCCAGAATCAGAGACCCACTCCGCAGTTGCAGCAACCCCGAACAGATCGGTATCGACTTCACCAGACAGGCCGGAAATGTTGGCTTCTCCGCGGCGGTATCGAACCGCCCCGCCGAGTGTAAGGTTCTTGTTGACGCGATAGGCTGCCCCGGCATTGACGGAGGACACAATTGCGCTCTGTCCGTTAGAACCGCTTCCTTTGAAACCTGAATAAGATCCGCCAGCCCAAATCGACCATTTGCCGGCCGGTGCGATGTCCAGAGAGCGAAGAAACTCCGAGACTTCCTCGACTGACGAAAAAGAAGCGTTCGGATCACCGGCAAAGGCCAACAACGCAGAAGACACGGCAGCAGCAGAGGGAGCGAATATCAGGCTTCCGCTCAATTGCTCCCCGCTTATCGAACCAGGTGCAAATCTGAGCCCATTTGCCGGCTGAACATTTTGAGTGGCAGTCACCACCAGTTCGCGCAATGTCTGCCCGACGTTGAACAGCCTGTTTTCAAGCGCGCCCGTTGTTTGCTGCAAATTCCGAGAAGTGATCGGACCGGTTACATTCGTTTCCAGCGCCGCAATACCTGTCTTTACCTCCTCCCTCAATTGCACCACGCGGCGTGCGAGTGCCAGATTGTCGTTCGGACTGGCCATAACTGTGGTGATTTGCTGGGTCTCTTCCACGTTCTTGAATATCTGGAAATTGGCGTCTCCGACCATTTCAGCCCGCTCATCTGATGAAATCCCAGGTGGTCCTCCGCCATTGTTCAGATCAGTAATCAACTGTTTCAAGCGCTTGCTTTCAGCATCAAGGCCATCCAGGCGTTTCTCGGCCGCCGCCAGGTTTGCTTCGGAATTATCGAGGATCCGAGACTGCTCATCGAATTGCTCGACCAGGACGCCAAAGTTGCGGAGTTCACGGATGTCGACAACCAGGCCTTCAGCCTGCCGCCGCAGAAATTCAAACTCGGCATTTCCCTGCAAAGCGTTGTTGACGATCTGTGCCTGCAGTTGATCGGCGAAACCAAAACCGGCGCCAGGAAGCGCTTCGAACAGGAACTGCGCAACAATGGCATCGACATTGAATGCGATCTGATTGCCATCCAGACCTTGCGACTCGACCGGATCTGCGTCAGCGGCATCAGTTGAACCTTCAGCAGGAGCAGGAGCGGGAGCGGAAACTGGTGTGCATGCGAAATCGACCGTGATTTTCGCACCGGCATTCAGCATTCCCATCAATTGAAACACCGCAACCACATCACCCGGACCGGTCTTGTTGAATACATTCAAACTGAACGAACCTGAAGAGTTGAGGGATCTGCTGAACGGTGCAAGGTTGCCGTTTTCAGAGATGGTGACTGAGCCGACACCGGTCACCGTGACGGTCACGGTAATGATTTCGCCGGGCGAAAACGCATTGTTGCCGGCACTGAACACGAAGCTCGTCGAGTTGTTGAAAGTGACTTCCGGTCCACCCCCGTTAACAAAATCGCAGCCTGGCGAAGCCGTTGCCATTTTTGTTGAGGCGAGAAGTACAAACGCAACTGGAAGAAGTCGGGAGAAAAAACGTCCTGTTCCCGACCTGTGAAACGCCAAACTCATAAGCCCCCCCACTTCGCACCGCCGCAGCACACCAATCGGTGACCGCAGCGGCGACGCGCAGCTTAGCTTCGGGATATGTCTGGCATAAGCTGTCGAAGGAGGCAGGTTTTGATCGGATGCTCTTTGCGGTTCAAGTTGGCCAGACATCCACGAAACGCGTTTTGGCCACAAAAAGAAGTGGCCGTGCAGGAAGCAGGGCGGTCTTCCTTACGGATGGGTTACCGATAAACTGCTGATAGCCTGTTGCTATCCGCGCTTGGCCCGCCAGTTGACATATTTCGCCATCCACCGTTCGGGAAGCGTGGGACTTCCGCTTTCTTTCAGGTCCAAACCACCCCCACCGGCCCGGTACATTTCGGCAAATATGTCCAGCACCTTGTTCTTGACCATGCCTCGCAGCGGTACATGCGCCATCATGCCATAGGTTGCCGCCCCGCCGGTCTGGGCCAATTCGGGATTGGCGAGGACGGTTTCAACGGATTGCGCCAGATCCTGAAGGTATTTTTGTGCAGCGTTACGGTGTTTGGCCGTCACCATGGCGTGAATGCCGTTCGGATTCTGCACGCGGTTTACGGCCCACCCTTTCTTTTCCAGTTGGTCAGCCACCGCGAAAATGTTCAAAGCCTTGTCTGTCGACCCGAAAGCGAGCAATGGGCCTTGCGGATTTCCAAGGATACGCAATCCATCGATTCCATTGATCCCGGCCACCAACATCTCGACCGCCTGCGTGGTCTGCTCGGCCAGTTCGCGATAGCCCTGCTTACCCAGTTTCTGCAGAACTGCCCAGGCTGCCGCGTAGGCACCCCCCGGCCGTGTCCCAAGCAGGGCGGGCGAGGCAAACACGCCCCCTGGCCAGTCCTGGTAGACGAACATTTGGAACTTCAAGAGGTCTAGGTTGCGATAGAGGATTGTCGAGGCGCCCTTGGCGGTATAGCCGTATTTGTGCAGGTCTGCCGAAATCGAGGTCACGCCCGGCACGCGGAAGTCCCATTCAGGCAATTCAATGCCATTCATCTCCATGAACGGCAGGATGAGACCACCAACACAGGCATCAACATGCAAGGGGACGCCTTTCGCTTCCGCAAGCTCTCCCATTTTTGCAATCGGGTCGATGGTGCCATGCGGATATTCAGGCGCGGAGCCGAGGATCATTACGGTATTGCCGTTGATCATCCGTTTCAGCTTGGAGATATCCGTGTTCAAATCCTTGCCCATCGGCAGCAGCCGTGGCTTGACATCGAAATACCCGGCCGCCTTGAACCAGGCGACATGCGCGGTTGCCGGAATGATCATGTTCGGCCGGGAAACGTGCCGCTTCTTGCGAGCCATGTCGCGATAGGTCTTCACGGCCATGAGGCAGCTTTCGGTGCCGCCGGCAGTCACCACGCCGCAAGTGTCCGGGCCGCCATGCAGCAGGTCGGCCAACATCGATATGATTTCGCTCTCCATGCGTTTCAGGCTTTGGAAAGCGGCCGGGTTAAGTCCGTTGGCGGATGAATATTGCCGATAAGCGGCAGCTGCAAAATCGTCATGGGCATCGTCGAGGTGATAGACAAGACTCCAGATGCGCCTGCCCTTGTAGTCCGGATCGTCCGCGGCGAAGGATTTCAGGTCTTCGAGCACTTCATTTTGCGGGCGGCCATGTTCCGGCAGGCTGAGATGATCCATCAGTTTCCTCCGGATGCCAGCATCAAAGCCACCGATATGCCGAGATAATTGCCGATCGCAAATCCGACAATACCGGTAGTCATGCCCGACATCAGCAGGCCGGGCTTGCGCAAACTCCGCGCCACCATGGGTACGAACGCCGGCGACATGATCGCGGCCACGGATGTGATCAGAAACGTGTCGACATCGACCTTCGCCAACCTGCAGAACAGCGCGTGCAACAGAAGGCTGCCGAAAGTGGCCACCACCACGAAGCCCAGAATGGAAAGATTCATCTCCGCCAGCGCTGCCAGATCCATCGAGGCCGCCACGCAGAATGAAAATACATAGATCAGGTACATGCCAATTTTCGGCGCAAACGGGTTGTTGCGGATCTGCGGAATGAAAGAGGCCAGCAAGCCGAAACTGGTGAGTAATACGATCACCATGATCTGCGGTCCGGCAAAGGTAACAAGAGGCGCAAGTACGACCGCGCCGCCAACGCACAGGCCGGCTGCAATCAGCGCTGTCAAAACACCTGGAATGGAACCCTTTCGCAGCAGCTCCGAATAGGATTCAGCCGAGTCACCGGCGGTATCCTCGTCAACCCCTTGAACGGCAGAGGGATTCAGGAAAAACCCAAAAAAACGCGGTGCCAGCGTCAGCACGAACATCAGATAAAGCGCGCCGACCACGGTATCCACGGTTGCAAACAAAAGGTAGCGCGCATCGGGTATGGCAAGGGCCAGTTTGATCGCACCCAGATTGGCGATCCCGCCGGTGTACATGCCGATCGCCATTGCAGACAATTGTTCCGGCTCGTTCACCCCTCCAGACGAGAACAGATAGAACAACAGGGTCGCCACGAAGACGACTGCGATGACGGCCAGCCCCATCGAAAGCAAGGCGCGGCCGGCGACATGCCGCCAAGCCCGGACATCAACTGAAAACAGCAGAAGCGGCAACGCCAGGCCCAGGCTGGCTTCGGTCACGCTGGTGCGAATGCCGTCGGTCGATTCCGGCATCATCCCCGAAACACCGAGCAGCAGCCCTGCCGCATAACACAGCACGATCGGCCCCAGTTTTTGAGCCAGTGTGACGTGTCGCATGCCGATTAGAATGGCGGCTGGAACACACAGAAAAAACACCGCTGCCAGAATTTCAGTCATGGTTTGCATTTATGCGGCATTACTACCCGTTGTATCAACTCAGTGCCATTGCAACGGCCATACCGACAACGACCAGGACAAGCCCGCCGATCAGCATCGGCACGAGGCTTCGACCCGATCGCGGATCTTCGGTTTCGGTTGTTATCTCGACTTTTCCGGCATTCTTGTCTTTCACAGCTGATTTTCCTTCGCCTCACACAGGGGTGCCGCCCGCGACCCAAAACAAATATTCCAAATACCTCTTTATTCCGTTGTAGCAAGATTTGTAAATGCCAACTGATCGAACAACAGTGCGAGTGGCTGCCTTCGCCGATTTCGGGCTGCGAACTTTGATGAGGATTGCCTGTGTGCCAGCTCTCCCACTCTCAACCGCCAAATTTGCGATCGAGGTCAACGCATCCCGCCTTCACCTGATAGGGGCGTGCAGGACCATTCTGAGGCCGACTATCTCATGACATTACGCGACGGTGGATACTGACCCGTGAAGGGCACCGGATCACTTCGGTCACCGGTTTAAGGCACCGGGCATTGCGCCCGGTGCGAAGGTATTCGGGACTGTGGTGTGTTAACCTGAAACAACCGCATATGCCACAGCAACACCAAGCAGCAGCGAAGCAAGCGCCGACAGTCCGGCACCGCCACCACGCATCAACAGAAACAGCTTTTTGGTGCCGTCTGCTGCGATGAGGTGCGAACCTGCCTCATTTGTAAAGCCTGCAATATGCAGCAGGCGTGCGATAGCAAATACAACCGCTGTCCAGAATGCGATCGGTGTCTGCCCCAGAAGCAGTTCATAGAGCGTGAGCACTGCAATAAAGATCGCCGCGTTTTCGGCCAGGTTGCCATGACGGCGCACCCGCCGTTCAAGCGTGACGTTGCCATCAACACCCGCACCTTGTCCAATGCGCGTTCGAAGCAGGCCGACATTGAGCATCAGGATATTTTGAACGACTAGCAGCGAACTTCCAAGCAGCGCCGCATAAATCGGTGTATTCATTGCGATTTCCATGGTCTTTGCTTTCTTTCGATGTCTTGGATGCGTGATGCCTGCGGGAGGTAGTAGTCCTTTGACACGCGTTTCGTCAGTCGGCGTTCGGTGTCAGGAGAACCTTGCCGTCACGGCCGCTTTCGGAAGCACGGGTGACAGCTTCTGAGATCTCTTCCAGTGGAAAGCGGGAGTCGATCCGGGTCTTCACCTGACCACCGGCAAACAGCGGCATAAGGGTCCCGAAAGCAGCTTGCCTGTCCTCCTGACTGGCCGTTTCATACCATTTGGCAAGCCAGAAACCGCGCACATGGACATCGTTGGCAATAACCGATGTCAGATTCAGTTGCGGCAACTGCCCGGAAAGAACGCCGTAGGAGACGATGGTTGCACCAAACGCCAGAGTGCTCATGAGGCGCTCGAAGGTCTCGCCGGCAACACTGTCAAAGGCAAGTACGATCGGTGCGCCTCCGGTCTCTTTCATCACGCGTTCGGCCAGATCCGGTCCGTCGGTAAGAATAACATCGCCGCCAATTGATTTCAGACCGGGGATCAAGATTTCACGGCGCACGACATTGACCGTTCTGATGCCCCGTTGAGCAGCCAGTTGAATAACCATTTCACCAACAGCGGAGTTGGCGGCGCTTTGAATAATCCAGTCTCCCTCGCTCAAATCGGTGAACTTTGTCAAAAGCAGATGCGCGGTCAGCGGATTGACTGCCAGCATGGAAAGCTGCTCCGCATCACCCTGAGGCGCCGGGATGAAAGAGGTGGCCGGAGCCGTCAATTCGTCTCGCCAGGTGCCTCCGGCGCCGGCCATCAGCACCCTTTGTCCGGGTTTTAGGTGCTCAACGCCATCGCCGACCTCTACGACCTCAGCAATACCTTCTCCTCCGGGGACGGCGGGCAGTTCGGGCGTCGCAGCATATTGCCCGGCGATCTGCAGCAAATTGGCGGGATGAATGGGTGTGGCTATGATTTTCACGCGCACTTCTCCAGCGCCCGGTAGGCGTGAGGGTAACTCCTTCAGTTTCAGCACGTCGGCTGGATTGCCCAGCTTTGCGAATTCGATGATCTTCATTTCCTGTACTCCAATCACAATGAGAATTGTTGTCGTGCAGGATATAAGAACCGCAGATTCGGCTGATAATTCCGAATAAACTGCAAATTGTATTGTCTTTTAGGCAATAATAGGTGATTTGGAGCGGGAGAAGCGTCTTGGACAGGAGGCTGGGTTGGATCGCCTGCGCGCTATCAATTATTTTATCAAGGTCGCGGAACTCGGCAGTTTTACCGCTGCCGCCAGGGCCACCGGGGTTCCTGCGTCATCGATCTCGCGCAGGATACAGGATCTGGAGACAGAGCTTGGAGTCTCACTTTTGCACCGCACCACGCGCGTCGTGCGCCTGACCGAATTGGGTAACTTCTATCTTGAGCACGCTCGATTGGGCGTGAAGGCACTCGATTACGCGCAGGACCTCATCAAGGACCGGGCTGCGTCGCCTTCCGGACTGTTACGGATGACCGCAACTCCCGGATATGGAAAATTGCTTCTCATACCCGCGGTCAAAAGACTGAGGCGCAAATTTCCTGACCTGGTGGTCGATGTTGAACTCACCGAACAGCTATCCGATTTAGCAGGAAATGAGGTGGACATTGCAGTGCGGGCGACGGCAGTTCCTCCGGACCGCGCCATTGCCAAAAAACTGACCGATGAGACCTATATGCTGGTGGCCTCAAGGGCCTATCTGAAGGAATATGGGACACCACAAAAACTTTCGGACCTGCAAAGACACCAGACGATCCTTTATCGTGGCCCGGGACGGATCATCCATTGGCAGGCGAACACCGACGAGGGGTGGGTCGATGTCCAGTCCAGCCCCGCATTCATTTGCAATGTTGGCGAGGAGCTGGTTGCAGAGGCCGTTGAAGGCACAGGTCTGGCGCTTGTGCCAAAATGGGGTGTTGCGAGCCAACTGGCTGACGGTGCACTAGTTGCGGTATCGCTGGAAGACGCAAACCTGTCGCTCACCAGAAGAGCATCACCTGCCATCTACCTTCTCTACCACAAACCCAAATACCGGTTGAACAAGATCAAGGCGACGGTCGATTTCCTCTTTGCAGAGTTGGCGGTGCGATCAGAACCACAATAATCTGAGTTCCGTTCAAATGCTCAAGCGCTGAATCGGTCAGCACGCAGCCCCGATCCGGCACAAAACCACCGTCATTCCTTCTTGGAGCAGTTTTGAAAACCCAGTCTCAATGAATTGAGTGGGTTCGCTCTCAAAATTTCCGTCAAAAGAGTTTGCAGGGTGGCCATTGCCCTGCATGGACTGCAATTGAATAATCAACAATATCAGCTGCTTGAGGGAATTCGGATCAATGAAGCGAAATTAAAATCCATCGCCATCCCTACTCCCACTCGATCGTGCCGGGCGGTTTGGACGTCACGTCGTAGACGACGCGGTTGATGCCCTTGACCTCATTGATAATGCGGGTTGCAGCGCGGCCGAGAAATTCCATGTCGTAATGGTAGAAATCGGCCGTCATGCCATCGACCGATGTCACCGCCCGCAGGGCACAAACGAATTCATAGGTGCGCCCGTCGCCCATCACGCCGACGGTCTGAACCGGCAGCAATACGGCGAAGGCTTGCCAGATCGCATCGTAAAGTCCCGCCTTGCGGATCTCATCGAGATAGATCGCGTCGGCTTCGCGCAGGATTTCAAGTTTTTCCCTGGTGATCCCACCAGGACAGCGGATGGCAAGGCCGGGGCCCGGGAACGGATGCCTGCCGATGAAGGATTCGGGCAGGCCAAGTTCGCGCCCGAGTTCGCGCACCTCGTCCTTGAACAGTTCACGCAGCGGTTCGACCAGTTGCATGTTCATGCGTTCCGGCAAACCGCCGACATTATGGTGTGACTTGATGGTGACCGAGGGCCCGCCGGTAAACGAAACGCTTTCGATCACGTCCGGATACAATGTCCCTTGCGCCAGGAACCTGGCGGCCGCGCCCTCGCCTGCCAGCTTCTGCGCTTCGGCTTCAAACACATCTATGAACAGACGGCCGATGGTTTTTCGTTTTTTCTCCGGATCCGCTTCGCCTTCCAATTCCGAGATAAACGTGTCGGATGCATCAACCAGCTGCAGTGGAATGTTGTAGTGCTCACGGAACATCTCGAGGACGTCGGCTGCTTCGTTTTTGCGCATCAATCCGTGATCGACCAGGATACAGTTCAGCCGGTCGCCGATGGCTTCGTGGATCAACAGCGCGGCAACTGAGGAATCGACGCCGCCCGACAGGGCGCAGATGACACGGCCGTCGCCAACCTGTTCGCGGATTGCGGCAATTGCCTGATCCTTGTAAGCGGCCATACTCCAATCGCCGCCGAGGCCGGCGACGCGATGGACAAAATTGGCCAGAAGCTTTGCGCCGTCCGGGGTATGGACAACTTCCGGATGGAACATCAGGCCGTAATAATTGCGCTTCGTGTCACCGAATGCGGCAAAGGGGGCGCCTTCGGAACGGCCAAGTATCTCGAAACCTTCCGGCAGGTCGATGACGCGGTCACCGTGTGACATCCAGACTTGGTGGCGCTGACCCTGGATCCAGATACCGTCGAAAAGCGGACAATCGCTGACGATCTCGACGTAGGACCGGCCGAACTCCCGGTGATTGGATCCTTCGGCAGAACCTCCGAGCTGGACGCACATGGTCATCTGCCCATAACAGATGCCCAGCACCGGGACACCGGATGAAAAAACAATATCCGGCGCGCGCGGACTGTCGGTTTCGGTGGTAGAGGACGGACCGCCGGACAGGATCACGGCCTTGGGATTGATCCGGCGGAACGCCTCATCGGCCAGCTGGAAAGGCACGATCTCGGAATAGACACCGGCCTCGCGGACGCGTCGCGCGATCAGCTGCGCCACCTGGCTGCCGAAATCGATGATCAGAACGGTGTCTGGATGTGAAGAGATGCTCATTTATGGGCTTTAAGAAAATACAGCTAGACGCGCAATGGAAATGACGAATTGTCCACGCATGAAGGCGCTTTGAAACAATTCAATTCAGCAGGCCATCCGACAACGCATCGGCCAGTTGATCGACAGCGTCCGCAAGCTTTTCGTCGATCAGATGCAGATATTCGGTCCAATCGTTGAAATGCTGCAATTCCTCCGCGCCATCCGAAATGCCGCGAAATCCGATCAACGGCACGCCGAATTGCTGACAGACACGTTTGATTGCAAATGTCTCCATGTCGACCATATCGGCATCGATGCCGTCATAGCCGACGCCGGAGACGACATTGGCGCCGGTCGACAGCGAGGCGGTCGGAAGTCCCGGAACGACGGGGCCCAAATCCAGCACCGCCGGAAGATCAAGAAACGGCGTGACGCCTTTTTCAAATCCCAGCGCCGAAACATCCATGTCGCGATAAGCGACCGATGTGGCCTGGTAGACCTTCACCTGTTGCAGCACGCGGCTACCTGCCGAGCCGAGTGAAACAACCAGATCCGGTCCGGGGCCGGCGGACACATGCGCGGCCAGTTCAACGCCGGTGCTGAGGGCCGATTCAACTGGTCCGACACCGCACATCAAGGGCGTGAACTTGCTTTGAAGATTCGGACCGTATTCCTGTGTCGCCGCCATGACGAACAGAACGGATTTGCCGCCGAGTTCGGCCAGCGGCGCCTTTGGCTTATTCCTTGACATCGTCGCGTCCACGTACGGTCATCAGGGTCGCGGTCATGGTTGCGATCAGCTTGCTTTCGCTTTCGCCCATCGCGTAGGCCCTGCCGTCGGCAACGATGATCGTGCGCCCAGGCTTGGTCACTTCACCGCGAAACAGGAACCGCTCGCCACGTCCGGGCGCCAGAAGATTGACCTTGAACTCGATGGTCAGCACCGAGGCATCGGCCGGCATGGTGGTGAAACCTGCATAACCGCAGGCGCTGTCCAGCGCCGTCGAAATAATGCCGGCATGCAGGAATCCGTGCTGCTGGGTCAGTTGCTCGGCGAAAGGCATCTCTATCTCGACGGTGCCGTAGGCGACACTCGTCAGTTCGGCGCCAACTGTCGTCATCGCCTTTTGAAGCGCGAAACTGCGCCGCACGCGGCCTTCGAAATCGGGATCTGGATAGTTGGTCATCACTGCGGGTTTCGAGGTTCAGATGCTGGATATCGTATTGCGGAAATCATTTAGCACGCTGCAGGACTGACAGGTAGAAGCCATCGGTGTCCGATCGCGCCGGCGTCAGCATCAGGCCGTGTCCGGTCGGCATCATCGCATCGGCATTGTCCGGCAGGAGACCGTTCCACAGCGCGCCGTGATCCATCTGGCTGAACTCCGGACGGTTTTGCAGCAAAGTCTCTATCCGATCGTCGTTCTCGGCCTTGAAGACCGAACATGTAACATAGGCAAGACGCCCGCCAGGTTTGACGAAATCAACCGCCTCGCCCAGCACGGCGTCCTGTTCTTCTATCCTGGTCTGCAGCTGCTCGGCAGAGAGCCGCCACTTGGCATCCGGACGGCGGCGCCAGGTACCGGATCCGGTACACGGCGCGTCGACCAGCACAAGGTCCATCCGACCTTTGATCGCCTCCAGCGCCTGACTGTCGGCAAAAGCCTGCACATTGCGGCTTCCAGCCCGTTTCAGGCGGTCGAAAATCGGTGCCAGACGGGATTTATCGGCGTCGAAGGCAAAAATCTGGCCACGGTTCTGCATCATGGAAGAAAGGGCTAGTGTCTTGCCGCCCGCTCCGGCGCATAGATCGAGAACCTGGCCGACGACTTGCCCACCGGCCAGCAAAGCGGCCAATTGCGATCCTTCGTCCTGAATTTCGAACCAGCCCTTTTGAAAGGCCGGTTCGTTTTGAACATTCGGATGTCGCCGGTCGCCCCTGGTCGAGGCTATACGCAATCCATCGGGAGCCAGGGCAGTTGGAATCGCACCGGTTTTTGAAAGCGCCTTCAGCACCTTTTCCCGGTTCGCTTTCAGACCATTGACCCGCAGATCCAGCGGCGGACGATCGGAAAGACGCGCCGCCTCCTCGACCCATCGATCGCCGAAGCTGTCGCGAAGATGCGGAACGCACCACTCCGGAACATCCGCCATGACATTGTCTGCCGGTTCCGCAATTGCCGAAGACGAGCGGTCGGCGCTTACCAGTTCGGCGATCCCCTCGGCAACGAAGCGGTCGCCTTCGAAGGTGGTCGTCAACTGCTCGGGGCTGTGTCCCCACTCGAACATCACGCCGACGGCGAGCGCACGGGCTTCATCCGAGCCCATCTTGCCGGCGATCGACAGTTTGTGGCGCAGGGCGTCATAGACAATGTTGCCGATCGCCGCCCGGTCGCCGGATCCGGCAAAGCGATGCCCGAGCCCCCAATCCTTCAGGGCGCCGGCAACCGGCCGGTGACGGGTCTCGATATCCTCAAGAACCTCAACCGCAGCTGAAAGACGTCCGCCAAGTCGCATCTTAACCGTCCTCTTTACCGTTCAATTCGTCAGCAAAGTCCATGCCTGGACGATCCACATCAGGCCGAGCGTGACATATCCGACGATGAAGGCCGGCCGCCGATAGCGGATGCGGTTGCTTGTAACGTGAATCCAGGCGTGCACGTAACGCGAAAAAACGAACACCCAAGCCAGGAACAGCGCAGCAAGCCCGGTGCTCCCGGTCACGTAGAGCGTCAGGCAAACGGCATAGAACAGAACCGGCAATTCAAACTGATTGACCAGATTGTTGTGCACGAACACGCTTTCATCCGGCTCTTCACGGTTTTCGCGAAACTGGGAGCTGCGCGCACTACCCGCCCTGATGGCGGCGGCACGGCGTTGCGAAGTCAGGAAGTAGATGGCGTAGATCAGCAGCACATGCGCCATCATCGGCCAAAAAATCGCGGTGTCGTACATCTGGTCTGTTCCTGAGTGGCTAAAACAAACGGCCTGATCGCGGGCGGATCAGTTGCTGCTGTGGTAGTTCGGGCTTTCGCGCGTGATGCTGACCGTGTGCGGGTGGCTTTCATGCAAGCCAGCATTGGAAATGCGGACGAATGTGGCCTTTTCACGAAAATCAGCCAGATCGCGCCCGCCGACATAGCCCATTGCAGCTTTCAGTCCACCGGCCAACTGGTGCAGGACACCCGAGACCGGGCCCTTGTAGGGCACCTGGCCTTCGATGCCTTCCGGTACAAGCTTGAGCGCGTCGCGGACCTCGGCCTGAAAGTAACGATCCGCCGAACCGCGCGCCATCGCTCCGACCGACCCCATGCCGCGATAGGCCTTGTAGGACCGCCCCTGGTGCAGATAGACCTCACCGGGACTCTCGTCGGTTCCCGCCAGCAGCGAGCCGATCATCGAGGCAGTGGCGCCGCCGGCCAGCGCCTTGGCCAGATCGCCGGAAAACTTGATGCCGCCATCGGCGATGATCGAAATACCGGCGGCATCGGCAACCTCGGCGGCCGCCATGACCGCTGACAGTTGCGGCACCCCGACACCGGCGACGATCCGCGTGGTACAGATGGACCCCGGACCAATGCCGACCTTGACGGCATCGGCGCCGGCATCGATCAGCGCCTTCGTGCCATCGGGGGTCGCCACGTTACCGGCCAGGATGCGCACCGCGTTCGACTGTTTTTTGATCCGCGCAACCGCATCCAGTACACGCTGGGAGTGGCCATGCGCCGTATCGACAACCAGCAAATCGACACCGGCGTCGATCAGCCATTCGGCGCGCTCGAATCCGTCGTCGCCAACGCTTGTAGCCGCCGCGGCGCGAAGCCGCCCTTGCGGATCTTTCGAGGCGTTGGGGTTGAGCTTGGCTTTTTCGATGTCCTTCACAGTGATCAGACCGACACAATGACCGGCCTCGTTCACAACAAGCAGCTTTTCGATGCGGTTCTGGTGCAAAAGCCGCTTGGCCTCGCCCTGGTCGACCGTTTCCCGGACCGTGACCAGATTGCGCTTGGTCATCAATTCGGCCACCCGCTGTTTCGGGTCCGAGGCGAAGCGAACGTCGCGATTGGTCAGGATACCGACCAGACGGCCGGTCTTCTGGCCATCGGAGCCGTCGTTTTCGACAACCGGAATGCCGGAAATACCGTGCATCTGCATCAGATTCAGCGCATCCGACAGGGCTTCTTCAGGTCCGATGGTCACGGGATTGACCACCATGCCAGATTCGAATTTCTTCACCCGGCGGACTTCGCCGGCCTGTTCTTCCGGGGTCAGATTGCGGTGGATGACACCGATGCCGCCGGCCTGCGCCATGGCGATCGCCAGTGCGGACTCGGTTACCGTATCCATCGCCGATGACAGGATTGGCAGGTTGAGGTCGATATCCGTCGCGATGCGGGTTCTGATGTCGACATCGCCAGGCATCACCTCAGAATGACCTGGCTGAAGCAGCACATCATCAAAAGTCAGCGCCTGCGCGCCGGTGACGGTCTCGATAAGTCTGGCCATTGCCAATCCCTTTTAAAAATACATATCGGCGACGGCTCCGGCCGCCACCGACTCACGCAATTTTTCCGCTTCGGATTGGCACCGGCAGGTACCATGGAAGTTCCGGGTTGGAAAGACGCTAATGACAGCCCATGCAAGCAGGAATCGTATCACTCCCGATTCTGCGCATAGCGCGTCCCTTCAGCGGCGGTTCAGTCGTCGCCCTTGAAAGACTTCGCCAGCAGATAGAGTTCGACGGATTCACCGCGCGATGCAGGCGGCTTGACGTGGTGCACCGATGCAAAACGCTTTTTCAACTGATCAAGCAGCGCCGTCTCGGTACCGCCTTGGAACGTTTTGGCAAGGAAATGTCCGCCAGGCTTCAACACGCTCATGGCGTAGTCCGCGGCGACCTCGCAGAGGTGTTGCGTGCGGATATGATCAGTGCGCCGGTGGCCGGTTGTGGGCGCCGCCATATCGGAAAGCACGATATCGGGACGTCCCCCCAATGCTTCGATCAGTTTTTCCGGAGCATCGTCATCGAGAAAATCCATCTTCAGGATGGCGACACCGGGAATAGGATCGACATCAAGATAGTCGATTGCAGCCACGCGGACATCTTCCTCGGTAGATTCCACCCTTTGCACGGCGACCTGGCACCAGCCACCCGGCGCCGCACCGAGGTCGATCACCCGCAAACCCGGTTTCAGCAATTTGTGCCGGTCATCAACTTCGACAAGCTTGAACGCCGAGCGGGCGCGGTAGCCCTCGGCTTTTGCGCGGTGGACATAGGGATCATTGAGATGACGCTCCAGCCACCGCCTGGAAGACGTTTTCAGCTTGTTGCTTTTCTTGTTCAGCCGGGTGCGCAAGGCGCGCGCACCGCTGCCGCCTGTTTTGGTCGGTTTGCTCATTTCTTGTACATTCCACGCCGCCGATTGCGCCGCCAGACGCCATCGCGTGCCATGAGTTCGGTTAAAATGCCCTCGCGCAAGCCGCGATCGGCCACCCGCAGCCGTTCCGACGGCCAGCGGCGCCGGATGGCCTCCAAAATGGCACAGCCGGCCAATACCAGATCGGCACGATCTGCGCCAATACAAGGGTTTGCCACTCTTTCGTGAAATCCCCAGCTAAGAAGTCTTTCGGTCGTATCGGTGATCTGCTGGGCCTGCATCCAGACACCATCGACACGCCGGCGGTCGTAACGTTCGAGTTCCAGATGGATTCCGGCAAGTGTGGTAACCGTTCCCGACGTGCCGAGCAGATGAAATTGCGATCCGCCGATTAGATGCTGCAACCGGTCGTGACCCTCGAAATCACCCAGCATAACCGACACATCCTTGATCATCGCCTCGAAGATTTCCGGCGTGACGTGTTTGCCTCCGAAACGCTCCGACAGGGACACCACACCGACCGGAAGGGACGTCCAGGCGACAATGTGTTCGGCAAGACCGGGCGCTCGCCGTTTCGACAGATCGATGAGCGCAATTTCGGACGAGCCGCCGCCGATGTCGAACAAAACGACGCCTTCCGTGCCGTGGTCGACCAGCGAAGCACAGCCCGAAACTGCAAGCCGGGCTTCGGTCTCGCGGTCGACGATTTCGAGGTCCAAACCGGTCTCGGACAGCACGCGCTGCAAGAATGCCGAGCCGTTATCGGCTGACCGGCAGGCTTCTGTGGCGATCAGCCGTGTGCGCTTGATGCTGCGGGCACCGAGTTTGTCCTTGCAGATCTTGAGCGCCCCAACGGCTCGATCCATCGCAGCCGCATTGAGCTCGCCCGTCACGGCGAGCCCCTCGCCCAGCCGCACAATGCGTGAAAACGCATCAATAACCCTGAATTGTCCAGGGCGGGTGGGGATCGCGACCAGTAGCCGGCAATTGTTCGTGCCAAGATCCAGTGCGGCGTAAACCGGTGCTTCGTAACGCCGGCGTTTCGGGCGCTGCCTTGCCGGCTCTTCAGGCGGTTTGGGTGAAAGCTGCCCATGAGGCTCGGGAGCCCGTCCATTTGCCGGCGGAGCAATTGGCGGATCTTTCAGCTGCCCTTCTGTAGAGGGAAATCCCGCGTCACGCGCATAGACCTTGCGTCCGCGCCGGCGCTTGCGGCGGCGCTTCTTTCTGCGCGGTGGGGCGTCCCCTTCCGTCTGCGCAGGACCGCCGGCGGTTGTTTCGCCATTGCGATCGATATCGCTTCCGGTCCGTGGAGCAGCGGCCGAAAAAGCCTGCATGCCCCCTGACGCCCCGTTTCGTGGCGGCGCTCCGCCGTCCTCGGGGTTGTTCACTGTCGTCCTTCTGTGCCGCGCGAACCTTGAAACGGACGCTGCAGGCACCTGCTTTTCACGTTGATCGAAGTGTACCAGTGCCAGCCACAATCACCAAGCGGCATATGAGGCAATCCGCATCGGCCTGTTGTGCGGCGGGCAATGGTGCACTATCTTGGGCTTGACTCTC
>JAJFHT010000098.1 GCA_021775495.1 Hyphomicrobiales bacterium
GCGGCCAGGCGGGCGAGTACGAAACCACCCGGCGAAGCCTTGGGATTGCCGCTTTCACGGGCAATGAATCCGAATACGGGATCCTGTTGAAGCAGAGTATCGAATTCGCCATCGGTCCAGGGACGGATGAAGTCCTCCAGGAGCAACTGCGCGAGTGCTCGGGCGTCCTGCCTCGCCAGCGGTTCGATCTCGAATTTCCGCCTCCGGAACGGAATCGCCATCAGACAGCCCGCCGCGGCAAGGCGGCACCGGTTTGTGGTTTGGCGTCGGGTGCGCGCAAATATAGAGGTTTCGGTCTGTCACCGCTTGCGCCCGTGCGGCCGGCAATGCGTGCCGTCACTGCAATATCGGCAGTTGCCAGTGTCGACGCGATGCGCCATGCGTGATCGGCTCCGGCAAGTTCGCGCATCGCCTTGGCCGCAGAACCGGCAACAATTGCGGCGGACCGCGCGGCGATTTCGGCATCCGCAAGCGAAACCGCGCACGGTTCCGATAGCGCTTCTCCGGAAACATCAAAGCACTGGAGATAGACCTCACCGCGATGGGCGTCGATGGCTGCCAGCACCGGACCTTCCGCTGCTTCATCGATTGTTTCCTGCGCCAGCGCTTGCAGTGCGCTGACGCCAATTGCCGGGATGTCCAGCGCCAATGCGAATCCGCGGGCAGCGGACACGCCCACCCTGACGCCGGTGAAGGATCCGGGGCCGATATTCACGGCGATCGCCTCCAGCCGGCGATACTCCATATCCGCCTCTAGCAACGCCTCATCGATGACGCCGATCAGGCGCTCGGCATGGCCCCTGCCGAGATCGACCACCTTGCGGCCGAGTTCACGGCCGCTGACGCTGTCAAGAATACAGGCCGCGCAATATTGCGCGGCGGTGTCGATTGCCAGGAGTTTCATGGATTATTCCTAACATATCTAGGATCAGCACCCCGATAGAACCGGTCCGGTCGATCCGGATCAGTTTGCCATGCCCTGGGCCTTGAACTCCTGCCTGCGCCGATGCAGCACCGGTTCGGTGTAACCGTTCGGCTGGTCGCGGCCGGCAAACACCAGATCGCAGGCCGCCTGAAATGCCACCGACTTGTCGAAATCCGGTGCCATCGGCCGATAAACCGGATCATCGGCATTCTGCCGGTCGACCACCGCCGCCATGCGTTTCATGGTCTCCATCACCTGGTCGCGCGAGCAGACATCATGGTGCAGCCAGTTGGCGATATGCTGCGAGGAAATACGCAAAGTGGCACGATCCTCCATCAGCCCGACATCATTGATATCAGGCACTTTTGAACATCCGATACCCTGATCGACCCAGCGCACGACGTAACCGAGGATTCCCTGCGCATTGTTGTCGAGTTCGCGCTGGATTTCCTCCGGCGTCCAGTTTGGCCGTGCGGCGACCGGAACCGACAGGATATCGTCCAATTTCGCCCGTCCACGGGATTTCAACCGGATCTGCACATCCTGAACATTGATCCGGTGGTAATGGGTCGCGTGCAGGGTTGCCGCTGTCGGAGACGGTACCCAGGCGGTGTTGGCACCGGCTTCCAGGTGGCCGATCTTCTGATCGAGCATGGCCGCCATCAGATCGGGCATCGCCCACATGCCCTTGCCCACCTGGGCATGACCGGGCAGGCCGCATTCGAGGCCGACATCGACATTCCAGTTCTCATAGGCAGTGATCCAGGCAGCCTGTTTCATATCTCCCTTGCGGATCATCGGCCCGGCTTCCATCGAGCTATGGATTTCGTCGCCTGTTCGGTCCAGGAAACCGGTATTGATGAAAAACACGCGCTCCCTGGCGATCCGGATGCATTCCTTCAGATTGATCGTTGTCCTGCGCTCTTCGTCCATGATCCCCATCTTCAGCGTGTTGGGCGCCATGCCCAGCGCGGCCTCGATCCGCTCGAACAGCTCAACAGCGAAGGCGACTTCGTTGGGTCCGTGCATCTTCGGCTTGACGATATAGACCGACCCGCTACGGGAATTCATGCGGCGTCCGTTTGGCCCAATATCGTGGAGGGCAATCAGACTGGTGACGATGCCGTCGAGAATGCCTTCCGGCACTTCATTGCCGTAACGGTCGAGAACTGCCGGATTGGTCATCAGATGGCCGACATTGCGCACCAGCATCATGGCACGGCCGGGAAGCGAGATGGCTGAGCCATCCGGCCCGGTATAGCCGCGATCTTCATTCAGCCGGCGGCTGAATATCTTGCCGCCTTTTTCAAGATCGGCGGAAAGATCACCATTCATCAGCCCGAGCCAGTTGCGATAGACCAGCACTTTGTCCTCGGCGTCGACCGCGGCAACGGAATCCTCGCAGTCGATGATCGAGGTCATCGCGGATTCAAGCACGATGTCGGCGATGCCGGCCATATCGGTCTTGCCGATCGGATGTGCGGGATCAATCAGGATCTCGATGTGCAAACCGTTGTTGCGCAACAGAACAAGCGACGGGCTGCCCGCATCGCCCTGGTAACCGGCGAACTGGCTGGCATTTTTCAATCCGACTGACGAACCATCCTTCATGGTGAAGGCGGGCACGCCGGCGGTGATCGCTACGGCTGTGATGTCTGTCCAGTCACCTGAATCAAGCGGAGCGGACTGATTGAGGAAGGAGCGTCCCCAGGCAATGACCTTGTTGCCGCGAACCGGATTGTAGCCCTTGCCCTTCTGTGCACCGTCATCTTCGGCAATCGCATCGGTGCCGTAAAGCGCATCATAGAGCGAGCCCCAGCGCGCGTTTGCGGCGTTAAGGGCGTAGCGGGCATTGGTGACGGGAACGACCAGTTGCGGCCCCGCGATATTGGCGATTTCCGGATCGACATTCTGTGTGCCGACAGCAAAACCGGGGCCTTCCGGATGGAGGTAGCCGATCTCATTGAGAAAGCGCTTGTAGGCGTCGAGATCGATCGGCGCGCCATTGTCGAGATACCATTGATCGAGCTTTTCCTGCATGGCATCACGCTCGGCGAGCAATGCCAGGTTCTTCGGCTGGAGATCATGGACAATCTGCGAGGCGGAAGACCAGAACCCGGCTGGATCGACACCGGTTCCCGGCAAAGCTTCCTTGGTAATAAATTCATGCAGTTCCGAGGCGACAAGCAATCCGTCGCAATCAACACGTGCGGCCATTCACGTTCTCCAGTTCGTTTTTCGAATTGCACCGGAAGATAAACCGGTGGTTCGGGCGCGGGTTTCAACACGGCTCGGCTCGGCGGTCAATTCGCCAATTGACGCATTCGACAAAAACGTCGGCTAAAATCGGTTTATTGCCGGATTATTCAGCCGCGATGCGCGGGCGTCCGGTAGCAGTTGCCAGCACCACCGCCTCGATAAAGGTCCTGCTGCCCTCGATCGTAGCAGTCTTGATGTCGCGGCTGATCTCAATCTCCGCGGCATCGGCACCTGCCTCGCCAGCACGCGCTTCCACAACAGCGCGCACATTGATTTCGGCGGCAGACAGCGCCTCGGCTTCGCTGACGAAGTCCGTGATCGTTTCGCCGGCATTGAGCCGGAAGACATCTTCTCCCGGACGGCTGATCCGTGCTTCCGCACTGACCCGCACCTGGCCGGCAACCGCGCCAAGCGCGTTGGCGATGTCGGTATCCGGCGGCACCAGGCACTCCGTGCCCAGAACGGTGCCCAACATGGAATGATATATCGGGGCAGAGGCGCCAAGCCCGATCATTGGGCGGTCAAGCGCGAGGGATACGCCGGCGATCGCCGGGGTCCCATCCAATGCCCGCTGGATCAGCGGGCTGGCAAGCGAGGCCTCGGCTGGAATGCCGTCCTCGGCGAAAACCGTTTCAAGAATGGTTTCCGCCGACCGCCGGCGTACCGCTTCGACAATCCGCCGGGAGAGGGATTCCCCATCGGCGGCAACGGGCTTGCCGCGACCGTCCTTTCGTCTGGAAAACAGCGCCGCCCCCAATTCGGCAGCCGGCACGTCCCAGGTCGATTGCAGACCGAGCACGTGCGCTGCATCCGATGGAGTGAAACCGGCAATCTGGACAAGCCCTCTGGCAACAAGGCGATCCAGGACGGCAGCGTGGACGGCGGAAGACAGAAGAGTGTCGAGGGGTTCGAACGCCGTGCCGATCCGTCCGTAAAGCCGCGCCTCGGCATCCGTCAGGCCGGA
>JAJFHT010000099.1 GCA_021775495.1 Hyphomicrobiales bacterium
TTGTGGCTTTGCTGACGGATCCCCTGCTTTTGCAGGGTCAAAGCACGGGACTTGGCATCCTTGCCAGAACGCCGGGTGCACTGGAAAAAATCGCCGATGCCCTGAATGTGAAATGGGACAACGCCGAAACCTTCGACCAGACGGATATCGACGCCATGGTCGATGTCGATGCCTATCTGGATGATGGCAATCTGAGTTACGAGATCGAAGCGGACGACATCGACAGGAGCGCCGATTGGGATGTCGATTTCCGGATCGATATTCCGCTTGCGGCGCATGCATCGATTGAACCGCGGGCGGGCGTTGCGGAATTTGCAGCGGACGGTGCGCTGCAGATCTGGGCCGGATCGCAGGATATCTTTTATGTCCGGGACGTGATGGCGCGCCATTTCAAACTGGATGAGGAAGATGTTCAGGTCCATGCGCAGCGGGTGGGTGGGGCTTTTGGCGGCAAGACGATTTGCACCGTCGAACTGGAGGCCGCTGTGCTTGCAAAACATGCTCGCCGCCCGGTCAAGGTTCAGTGGACCCGCGTTCAGGAATACAGGCAGGGATTTCATCGCCCGCCATCAAGCCATCGGATGCGCGTGCGGGTGGAAGGCGGGCGCATCACTCAATGGTGGCACGCTTTTGCCAGCAGTCACATCATATTCACTAACGCGGCCGTCCCGTCCTGGATGCAGATGGCGACCGACCTGATCGGAGACATGGGTGTCGCACGCGGAGCACTGCTGCCCTATGGTGCCGGTAAAAAGCGGATCGAGTATGAGTTGAAACGCCTGCCGGTGCTGACCGGACCGTGGCGCGGGCTTGGCGCCGGACCCAATCTGCTGGCGATCGAGTCGGCGATGGATGAATGCGCGATCGCCGCAGGTGCCGATCCGGTCGAATTCAGGCTTGCCCATCTGCAAGACAAGCGTCTCGCCCGTGTTCTTCAAAAGGCGGCAAATTCGGCGGGTTGGAAATTTCCGGCACCGGTTCACGTTGGCGAAAAACGATTTGGCCGCGGCGTCGCGTGCGGTATCTACAAGGAGACGAGTTATGCGGCCGTTGTCGCGGATGCCGAAGTGGACGATGCGGGGGAGGTGACGATAACCCGGCTGTGGTGCGCGCATGATTGCGGCAAAGTGATCAATCCGGATCAGGTGCGGGCGCAATGCGAGGGCAATCTGGTTTGGGGAATCGGCATGGTTTTTTCTGATCGGCTGTCAGCGACGGAAGGCCTTGTCGACGCGGAATCTTTTGGCGATGCGCCGGTTCCGGAGATGCGGCAGGTTCCACCGATGCAAGTTGACCTGATCGATGGTGGAGAGGACCCGAGCGGCGCCGGCGAAACAGCGATCGTTGCGGCTTCGGCTGCCATTGCCAATGCTATTCGAAATGCCACCGGAGTCCGAATAACGAAACTCCCGGTTGATCCAGACCGTCTGGTACGGACCGCCACATGAGTGATTTTTCTGCGGCGGCGATGTTTCTGGTGATCAGGGAAGGGCTGAAACAGCAGGGATTGAAGGTTCCGGTGCCGCCACAGCCAAAGGGCGCGCATATTCCGCTCGCTGACAAACGTTCGCTTCTGGAGATGCTGGAGAAGCAGTTCGGCCACTCGGTTCTGCTGAGGTTGGGAAACGCCGTTCACAGCGGCCGGTCAACGCCGGCCCTTGTTCCGCTTGCCCTGGCAAAAGACCCGGAAGATCTGATCCGGCGCTGGCAGCGGCTGGAGAAATTCGTTCATTCCCGGCACCGTACCGACATTGTCGAATGCGCTGACAACCGGCTGGTTCTGGCGCATGTCGCAAAAACCGGTCCACAGCCGCCGACTGCATCCGAAGATCTGCTGATTTTTGGACTGCTGACAGCACTGATGAACCTGATAGGTGTGCTCAATGTACGGGCGCGGCCAACAGGCGTTGAATCCTGGGCGTCGGAAAACGGCATGTGGGCAGACGATTTGACGATTGGCGAGACCGCCCATTGGGAATTCCGCTGGGATGGCATGTCCGAACGCTCTGATGGCGTCGAACCGAAAACCGATCCTGTGGACTGGATGGAAAGGGTAGGGGCGCATCTGGCGTTTGACCCGGGACGCAAATGGACCCTGGACGCGCTGGCGCGAGATCTTGGAACGTCTGCCAGAAGTCTGCAAAGGCGGCTGAGGGAAGAGCAGAGCAGCTTTTCGCATCTGCTGGCGCAAGTCAGAGCCAGAGAAGCATCGGCGCTGCTTGGCACCTCCGATCACTCGCCGGCGGAAATCGGCTATGTCTGCGGATATTCCGACCAGGCCCATTTCACCAGGGACTTCAAGCGCTGCACCGCGTTCACACCCATTGCCTTCCGGGAAAGATTTCACCAGTCGGTCGGCTGATATCCGGGGCCGTGAGTTCGGCTATTTCGTCTCCGGTCGGTCCAGAATCTCCCAGACGGTTTCGGACGGCCTGCACAATCTGACACCCTTCGGGGTCACCACAATCGGACGGTTGATGAGGATCGGATGTTCCATCATCGCGTCGATCAATCGCTCCTCGCTGAGGGAAACATCGTCCAGGCCCAGTTCGTCAAAGGGCGTGCCTTTCCGGCGCAGCAAGTCACGTGCGGAAATGTTCATCGACGCAAGCAGTTCGACCAACCGCTCCCGCGTTGGCGGGGATTTCAGATATTCGATGATCTCGGGTTCAACCCCGGTCTGCCTGATGAAAGCAAGTGTGTTGCGGGACGTTCCGCATTTCGGATTGTGAAAGATCGTAACGGTCAAAGATCTGGTTCCTTGCTGCAAAATACCGGATGTGGAGCAGACACGACGGGCGGTCATAAGAACCTTTACCCGAAGACCTTCGCTGCGCAAACCTGCTGCCGCTTGACAGGATTTCGATATTCATCTAATTAGTTCGGTAACAGAACGAACTAATGGATCGAGCCTTGAGCGACGCTTCCCGAATCTCGCGACAACTCTCCCTTTGCACGGTCATGGAGACCATTGTGCACTGCGGCCCAATCTCGCGGGCCAGCATCGCCAAGCAGACCGGCTTGTCCAAACAAACGATTTCGGAAATCGCCCGCCAACTTGAAGAAGGCGGCTGGATCAGGGAGATCGGGCGCACCAGCGGGCATGTCGGCCGGACAGCAGTGACTTATGAAATCGTGCCCGATGCCGCCTGCATCGCGACCGTCGATCTCGGCGGCACCAAGGTCAGGGCGGCAATTGCCGACCTGTCCTGCCGAGTGCTGGCCGAACTGACGGAACTAACAGAACCGCGAGGCGGCATGCATCTGGTTCGCCAGATTGCCCGCATGTGCCGACAAACCGCCGAACACAATGACATTGTCTTCGACAAGGTGCGGATGGCCGTAGTCGGTGTGCCGGGTGTTCCCGATTCCAAGACCGGCCGGGTGTTGATGGCACCCAACGTCCCGGGCTTCGATGCACTGGATGTGCCGGCGTCACTAAGCGAAGAACTCGGTCTTGATGTGATTGTCGAAAACGATGTCAATCTTGCGGTGCTTGGTGAGCATTGGATCGGCAGTGGCGCGGGCCTTGAAGACCTTGCCTATGTCGCGCTCGGCACCGGTATCGGGTCCGGTATCATTGTCGGCGGTGAATTGGTTCGTGGTAACGGAAACGCGGCCGGCGAGTTGGGGTTTCTGCCCTTTGGCGCCGATCCGTTCGAGCCCGAAACGCTTCGTGTCGGCGCGCTGGAGCGAGTAACGGCGACTGCCGGAATGCGGGCACGTTACCTGGAACTGTCCGGCACGGAAGTCGATGTGCCGGGTATTTTCGATGCCGCCGCAGCAGGCGACGCTTCCGCACTGACCGTATTGGACGAAACCGCACGCAATGTCGCGCGGGCGGTGACGGCGATCTGCGCTGTTACCAATCCCGGCAAGGTGGTGATGGGCGGCTCGATCGGCAGCCGGGACGAACTGATCCGCCGGGTGCGCGAATTGTTGCCATTGTGTTTTCCCTATCCGGTCGAGCTCTCGGTTTCTTCGCTCGGACCGCATGCCGCTATCGTCGGTGGCGCAGCGATCGGGTTGAGTCATCTTCATGCGGCGCTGTTTTCCGGAGGTGTTCGGGGTGCGGAAATCGCGCTGCCGCCGGCCGATGTCGTCAAGTTCTCCGGAGCGGCAAGATGAGCGCCGATACAGACCTGATGCAGCAATTGCGCGAACGGGTCTGCCGAGACAGCGCGATCGAACTTTTGCAGGGTGCCGTCGCACGCGAGAGCATCACCGGTAACGAAGCGAATTTCGTCGATTATCTCGAAACCCGCATGGCGGCGCTGAAGCTGCAGCCGCAACGCGCGGATTTCCTGCCGGGACGACCGAATATCTGGGGCGAGCGCAGCGGGACCGGCGGAGGCAAAAGACTGCTCTTTATCGGCCATACCGACACCGTACATGTTCGCGGGTGGAGCGAACATTGGGCCGGTACCGAGCGGCAGGATCCGTTCGCCGGAGCAATTGTCGATGGCGATATGTGGGGCCGTGGTACGGGCGATCTCAAGGCTGGCATATGCACCGGTCTTGCAGCGCTCGACCTGCTTGACCGGGCCGATATCGGTCTGAACGGCGACGTCGCCTTCGCTTTTGTCGGAGACGAGGAAAGTGGAGAGCCGGGAACCGGAGTCAGCGCGGGCGTGAAAGACTTCACTGCCCGCGTGCTTGACGGTGAGATCGCCCGGCCGGACTTCGCCGTCTATGTCGAACCGACGCGATTGGCGGTCTATGCGGCGCAGATGGGTTTTTTCATCGCCGATGTGACGGTGACAGGCCGATCAGCCTATTTCGGCGTTCCAGAGCAAGGTATCGATGCATTGAAGGCGATGCATGCGATCCTCGCTTCGGTCTGGCAGCATTCTGATGCGATCGCCGCACGGGCATCGCATGAACTTGTCGGACGGGCCTTCGCACTGGTCACCGAAGTGAGTGGCGGCGGCTATATCGCGGTTCCGGGCGAATGCCGATTTTCTCTAATCCGCAAGCTGCTTCCAGGTGAGGAGCTGGACGCAGCCGTGGCCGAATTCGAAACGGCGATTCACAGCGCAAAAACCGACGAAGGCATATCGATCGACATTGCCTATCCTGCTGGGCGCGATCATCGCTTTGGCGGCTCTCCGGCAGAGGTTGATCCAGATCATCCTGACATCCGGGAACTGGCCAACTCGCTCGGTTCCGCCATGTCAGGCCGCGGCCAGATCGAAGGCGCGCCCTACTGGTCGGAATCACCATTCCTGATCGATCAGATCGGATGTCCGGCGGTCTATTGCGCGCCTGGCGACATTACCAACTGCCATACGCTCGAAGAGCGCGTGAACATCGACGAATACCTCGCCGGTATCGTCGCGTTCGCGCATTTCATTGCCAACTTCTGCGGTGTTGCAAAACACTGAGGCGCCGCAGGATCAACCAAAGGGAGGAAACCATCATGCGTTTCAAGACATTGATCACAACACTATCGGCGGCCCTGCTGCTGTCCGGCGGCATCGTTGGTGCTCAGACCGTCGGTCCGCAGGGAGAATCTGCGACACCGTCTTCCACCGTCACGGTATCAGACGACAAGGTCGCGTCACTCAAGGCCGGCAACTACAAGGCGGCGCTGCTCTGGCACGACCAGTCGGATTTCGTCAACGCAGTGACCGCTGGTGCGACGGACGAGTTCACGCGTCTCGGCATCGAGGTCGTTGCCACCACAAGCGCCGGATTTGATGCCGCCAAGCAACGCAGCGACATCGAGACAGCGCTTGCCAAAAAACCCAATATCATCCTGTCGCTGCCGCTCGATCCGGTGACGTCCGCCGCGGCTTTCAAGGAAGCCAAGGATAACGGCGTCAAGTTGGTATTCCTGTCGAACCTGCCGAAGGATTACAAGCACCCTTCCGACTATGCGGCGATCGTGACGGACGATCTGTTCCAGATGGGCAAACAGGCCGCCGATGCGCTGGCCAAGGCGATGGGCGGCAAGGGCACGGTCGGGTGGATTTTCCATGACGCGGCCTATTACGTCACCAACCAACGCGACAATGCCTTCAAGACTACGATCGAAAAGGACTATCCCGACATCAAGA
Organism: Hyphomicrobiales bacterium; assembly: GCA_021775495.1. Taxonomy (GTDB): domain Bacteria; phylum Pseudomonadota; class Alphaproteobacteria; order Rhizobiales; family Rhizobiaceae; genus JAJFHT01. The sequence continues at coordinate 6,060 of JAJFHT010000099.1, forward strand.
TCGTTGCCGAACAGGGTATCAGTGATCCTGCAAGGGCCGAAGACATCGCCAATGCCATGTTGCTGAAAAACCCCGATATCGGCGGCATCTACGTGACCTGGGCCGGTCCGGCGGAAGGTGTGCTGTCGGCATTGCGCTCCAATGGCAACAAGACGACAAAGATCGTCACGCTTGATCTGTCCGAGCCGATTGCGCTGGATATGGTCAAAGGCGGCAATGTTGCCGCGATTGTCGCCGATGAGGCCTATGAGTTGGGACGGGCCATGGCAGCGGCCGGCGCGCGGGCTCTGGCCGGTGAGGAAACACCACCCTTTGTTGTCGCCCCGGCGCTTGCCGTCACCGCGGACACGGTATTGGAAGGCTGGATGAAATCGCTGCACCGGGATGCTCCGGCCAGCGTGATGAAGGCGAAACAGTAACCTTCTCCTAAGCTCCGGCCGGCAAGAACTTGCCGGTCGGGATTCAATCTGGCGGAACGGCAATGCAGCGGAGTGTCTGATGCGCAGGTTCGATCTGCAACAATATGTCGTCTATCTCGGGTTTCTGGCGATCTTCCTGTTCTTCGCCATTACCCTCAGCGATGACGGATTTCTGACAAGCCGCAATCTTTCAAACATCGTGCTGCAAACAGCGCCGGCGACGATCATGGCGATTGGCCTGGTGTTTGTCCTGTCCGCCGGTGAAATCGATCTGTCGTTCGGTTCCATCGTTGCCGTCTCGGCATTGTCCGCAGCTGTGGTGATGCAGGATCACTCGATGCTTGCGGGTATTCTGGCAGGTCTTGGCGCAGGACTGGCAATCGGCTGGTTCAACGGATTTCTTGTGGCATTCCTGCACCTGCCGTCCTTTCTGGTGACGCTTGCGACGCTGGGTCTTTTCGCCGGTGTGGCGCGCACCATGACGGATCTTCGCTCCATTCCAGTCGTAAATGACGGATTTACCGGCTTCTTCGGTTCCGGCGCGCTGGCAGGCGTTCCCTCACTGGTGTGGTGGACGCTCGGCGCGATTATCATCGGGCACATCGTTTATCGGGAAAGCCGTTTTGGCGCCCATGTGATCGCCACCGGGGACAATCCCCGCGCGGCGCAGGTCTCCGGCATCAAGGTGCCCCGCATCCGACTTGCCGTGCTGATGATCAGCGGCGGATGCGCCGGACTGGCAGGCCTGCTTTATGCCGGACGGCTTCAGGCGGCAAAATACACGCTTGGTGAGAGTGACCTGATGACAGTAATTGCTGCTGTCATCGTCGGCGGCACCGCGCTCAATGGTGGCAAGGGGTCAGTCATCGGAGCGCTGGTCGGCTCGCTGCTGATGGGGATGCTCAATAACGGTCTGATCCTTATGGGACTCGCGGTCTCGGATCAGATGATCGTGCGCGGCCTGATCATTCTCACCGCAGTCGCCGTGTCGCTGCGTGACGTCAATCGATAGGAGATGTGGGCATGTTTCTTGATGTGTTGAGACGACGCAATCCGGGCTTCATCGAAGCCGCAATCAAACTGCATCAGGCCGGGAAAATTCCACCAAATTCCTATGTCCTCGACCTCGATGCGGTGGAGGAGAACGCCGGTCTTTTCAAGGCCGAGGCCGACAGGCTTGGAATGAAGAGTTTTGCCATGACCAAACAGGTCGGGCGAAACAGCGGCTTCTGCCGGGCGGTGATGAAAGGCGGAATCGATCGATCTGTTGCCGTCGATATGGCCTGTGCGGTCGCCTGCGACAGGGCAGGGCTGAAGACCGGACACCTGGGGCATCTGGTCCAGGTGCCGAAATTCGAAGCACCGATGGCGGCCGCACGGCTCAAACCCGATTTCTGGACGGTGTTCAGCGAGACGAAGGCGCGTGAGGCGGCGATGGCCGCCAATGAAGCAGACCGTGTTCAAACCCTGTTGGCCCGCATCCAGACCGAGGGCGACATTTTCTATCGTGGTCATGAGGGCGGCTTTTCGGCTGACGATATCGTCGCCGTAGCAGATATGATCGACGGGCTGGGCGGTGCCTCATTCGGAGGGGTGACCAGCTTTCCGGCGCTGTTGTTCGACAATGAAAAGAAGCAGATCCTTCCAACGCCCAATTTGAAGACCTTGGCAAAGGCAGCCGATGCACTTGCTCGGGCCGGGCGCGACAACATTGAAATCAACGCTCCGGGAACGACATCCTCGGTGGTGCTTGGTGCGCTTGCGGAAGCCGGCACGACCCAGTGCGAACCGGGAAACGGCCTGCATGGAACAACACCGTTACATGCGCTGGAGGATCTGCCGGAGCGCCCGGCCGTGCTCTATCTCAGCGAGGTCTCCCATCTGCATGGCGAAGATGCCTATTGTTTTGGCGGCGGCCTTTATATTGATCCGGTTTTTCCGGACTACCAGGTGCAGGCCATCGTGGCAGGCGAGCCGACAAGCGCGGCCACAGCATTGGCCAATGTTGAAATTCCGCCGCCGGCGGCAATCGACTATTACGGCATGATAGACACGTCCGGACCGGTGAAACCCCGGAGCGGTGACAGCGTCGTTTTCGGATTTCGCGGCCAGGCCTTCGTGACTCGCGCCTACACGGTTGGACTGTCCGGAGTTTCGGCAGGAGCGGCAAAGGTTGAATGCATCGAGAACATTTTCGGTGTTTCCGAACCCTGGCCGGATTTGAGATCATGAGCGGCGGCAATATGATGATTTCCGAACCCGTTCTCGAGTTGCAAAACATCCACAAGGCTTTCGGCGGAGTAGTGGCGATCGAAGATTTCTCGCTCAATCTTCATGCCGGCGAAATCGTCGCGCTTGTCGGCGACAACGGCGCCGGAAAGTCGACATTGATCAAGATTGTCTCGGGCGTCCATACTCCGAATTCAGGGACCATCATGCTGGACCGGGAGCAGGTCAGTTTTGCCGATGCGAGCGTGGCGCGTTCGCGCGGCGTCGAGGTCGTTTACCAGGATCTTGCGCTGGCCGACCTCCAACCGGTCTACATGAATATGTTTCTCGGGCGCGAACTGGTGCGGCCGATCGGATTGCTCGACCGCAAGAAAATGTTGCGGGAAACGCAGCAGCTTGTTGAGGAACTGGATGTGCGCATTCCCTCGGCCAGCGCCATCATACGCGACCTTTCCGGCGGCCAGAGGCAAGGTGTCGCGATTGCCCGAGCCACTCACTGGGCGAAGAAGCTGATCCTGCTGGACGAGCCGACGGCGGCGCTTGGAGTGGCCGAGACGGCGAAAGTCGAGAAAATTGTATCAGCCCTGAAAGAGCGCAACATTGCCGTGCTGATTATCAGTCACAGTCTCGATCAGGTGTTTCGCATCTCGGACCGTATCTGCGTGTTGCGGCGAGGCGTGCAGATCGGCGTGCGTGAGACCGCAAAAACCGACAAGAATGAAATCGTCTCGATGATCACCGGTGTGAACTGAGAGTTCATATCCGGTCAGCTTTTGACCAGCATCCGATGCGCCATCGATTTGAGCCTTTCGATGTATTTTTTCTTCGACCAGCCACATTCCATTGTGAAATGTTCCCAACTGCGCACCGACATTATGGTCCAGAGGATGTCGGTTGCGACGGTCACTGAGAGGCCGGGAGCAAGCATGTCGTCCTTTTTCAATGCCTTGACCGCTGCCTCGCAGCCATGGCGGACCGCCTGCATGCGGTTGTTCCATGCGATTTCAGCCTCTTTATCGGTGTCCTTCATCGCCAGCAGGGCTTTGGCAATCCCGTAGATCTCAGGCAGGTAATTTCCCCATGCCTCGATGTATGCGGCGAGGCGTTCCTCCCCCGTTCGAGCGCCCCTGCTTTGTGCCAATCGTTCATCCGTCTTGTTGACTTCGTCCAGATAGCGGGTGGTGGCAATCAGCAATTCCGCGCGGTTCGGAAAGTGAAGATAGACAGCCTGGCGGCTGACGCCGGCTGCCTTGGCGATATCGCTCATTCGAACACCCTGGCCCTGACCCGCTTCCAGCAGTTTCCAGGCCGATTCGAGAATGCGCGTCCGTGTATCCATGATTTTTCTTGACATGATGTAAAGTCGCACATACATGCAGTCTCGTCAACTTTACATGATGTAAAGAAAAGGAGAAAATTATGAAACTCGTTGTATTCGGAGCGACCGGGACACTTGGCCGGGTCATCGTCGAACAGGCACTGGATGCCGGCCATTCTGTAACGGCGTTCACCCGTGACGGTGTGTTCGGCCATATTCAGCACCCGAAACTGTCGGTTGTTCAAGGTGACGTGCTGCAGGCAGATTCGGTCGCCGCTGCGATCGAAGGCCAGGACGCGGCGATCTGTGCGCTTGGAGCCGGACGCAAGGGTGGCATCAGGGCGACCGGCACGAAACACATCCTTGCTGGAATGAAGCAGCACGGCGTCAGGCGCTTTGTCTGTCTTTCAAGCCTTGGTGTTGGTGACAGCGCCGGCAATCTGAACTTTTTCTGGAAGAACATCATGTTCGGTCTGCTGCTGCGTCCGGCCTATGAGGATCACGGCATCCAGGAAACAATCGTACGTGATGCTGATCTGGATTGGACAATCGTCCGACCGGCGGCTTTTACCGACGGGCCGCGGACCGGCACCTACAAACACGGCTTTTCCGGCAAATCACCCAACGGGCTGGAGTTGAAGGTCTCGCGCGCGGATGCCGCGGAATTCATGCTGTCTCAGCTCAACTCCGATGCCTATCTGCATCAGTCGCCCGGCGTTTCCTACTAGTCTTCCAATCAAGAAATGGAGAGCAGGATGTCCCTTCAATGGACCCAGTATCTGTCCGGAGCCGCAGCGATCTATTGCTGGCTCATTGCCGGAGGGTTTCTGGCATTTTCGGACTTCGTGATGAAGTCGCTTGGCGCGATCCCACCCGCGCAAGGCGTCGCGGCCATGCAAAGCATCAATGTTCTTGTCTATCGATCAGTCTTCATGGTCGGGCTATTCGCTGTCAGCGGTGCAAGTCTTGTTCTTATTGCCAGTGGTTACCTCAGTGGTGGTGCAGCATCGGGACTTCTGATCTCAGCGGGTGTGGTCTTCCTGCTCGCCGTTATGGGTGTCACGGCGATTGGAAACATACCGCTGAACAATCAACTGGCCGTGGTTGACCCCGCCTCAACCGGCGCTGAGGTATTGTGGGAACGTTATCTGACGAAATGGGTGAACTGGAACCACATTCGCACGATTGGTGCGACAGTGGCAGCCTTGCTGATGACGATCGCAACGTTCAAGGCGCCATAAGCGCGAAACGGAGCCGGGTCCGTCTTGAAACATGTCCCGGCTCTCCGATTTCAGCCCTGAAAAAGGACGATGACCCGAATTCCCGCTGTCGCGAGACAATTGCGTGGCGGACAAGGCGGATATGGATCACGGCTTTGCGGCCACTGAATCGAGCCTCAAGAGATGCATATGATATCCATGTATTGCAAATTCGACTGAAAACAATATATGAAATGCATCATTTGGGAGTCAGCCATGCGTCTCAATGTTCAGTCGGATTTTGCGCTCCGTCTTTTGATGTATCTCGCGGTCAATCCGGATTCGCTGTGCACGATCGCTGAGATCGCCACGCATTATCGAATCTCGAAAAATCATCTGATGAAAGTCGCCCTGGCGCTCAGCCACAATGGCGTTGTCGAATCGGTTCGCGGCAGGGCTGGGGGTCTCAGGCTCAATCGGGTGCCGGGTGAGATATCCGTGGGCGACGTGGTTCGGAAGATGGAAGCTGATTTTGCCATCGTTGAGTGTTTTCAGGAAGACGGGGGCAAGTGCCTGATCACCCCCGCCTGCCGGTTGATGGGCGTGATGGGCGAAGCTGTGAAGGCTTTCCTTGCGGTTCTCGATCGCTACACCATTGCAGACCTTGTCGATGAAAATCCCGCACTGAGCGATCTCTTGAAACGGGAGGTCGCGTGATGGACAGTGCGATTGGCGTGACCGCACGCGAGCGACGCCTGCAGATCCAGGCCCATGCCCTTGCGATGGGAATCGACGATGCATTTGTTTCGCGGCTGGTTGAGACATTCTATCAACGTATCCGGGCACATGAACTTCTGGGTCCGCTGTTCGAGCAGGTAATCGGCGACAACTGGGATCCTCATCTGGCGCGCATGAAAGACTTCTGGGCTTCGGTCGCTTACAACGCCGGACGCTACTCGGGAAAACCTGTGCCCGCTCACGTAAAACTCACTCATGTGGAAGAGTGGCACTTTGGTGTCTGGCTTGGTCTTTTCCGCCAGACACTTCAGGACATTGCTCCGAACGCCGAAGTTGTCAGCTACTTCATGGAACGTGCGGAAAGGATCGCCGAAAGCCTGCGGCTTGCAATGTTCGGCCATCTGGAAATCCCAAACCGAAGATGATGGGGCTTTGCCAGGCAATCGACATTCGTCATGGATTTGCGTGGCCTCTGCTGACATAGTTGCCGTGCCGGCATCGTCGGACCGGGTATCCTGTCGGGGTTCCCGGCACAGGATTGATCAAGCCAATGATGCGTCATCTCTGCCGGGTTGACCCCAACGCGACTGCTTGCCTCCATGAGTAGGTTCGAGTTGCCGCCGGCGCTGCGCGTGGCATTCTGGATGGCCATCAGTGCACTGTTCTTTGGCATCCTGATGGGACTTGTCCGCCATGTCGGGCAGGACATGCATGTGCTGACCATCTCGTTCTGGCGGTTTGTCTTCGGCCTGCTGCTGTTCATTCCGTGGTTTTACCGGATGGGCGTGGTCGGTCTGCAAACCGGGAACATGAAACTGCATGTGTTTCGATCCTGCCTTCTGATCTGCTCCAGCGTCTGCATGATGTCGGCGGTGCTTTTGATGCCGCTCGATGAGGCAACTGCACTGAGTTTCACCACGCCGCTGTTCACGGTGATCGGCGCCATCTTTTTTCTGGGAGAAAAGGCGGGACCAAGGCGGTGGGCGGCTCTGGTGATCGGTTTTGCCGGTATGCTGGTGATTCTGCGGCCGGGCATCGAGATCTTCAATTGGGCGGCGTTGCTGATCCTGATCTCGGCAGTGACTTTTGCCGGTGTCGTGCTTTGCGGCAAAGTCCTGATCCGCACCGATTCACCGGAGATGCTGGTGGCCTATCTGGCGATGATTTCGGTACCGCTGTCCTTCCTCCCGGCGTTGCCCTATTGGCAATGGCCGACAGTCGAGCAGCTGTTCCTGCTGGTATTGATCGCATTCAGCTCGAACATGAACATGTACGGTATCGCCAAAGCCCTGCAAAATGGCGATGCATCGGCAACGCAGCCCTATGATTTCCTGCGCCTGCCAACCATGGCCGGCGTCGGCTGGCTGGTGTTCGGCGAAACCAGCGACCTCTTTACATGGATTGGTGCGATGATCATTTTTTCCTGCACCATCTACATCACCCGACGCGAGATGATGGAAAAGCGCAGGCTTGAGACTGTGGAAGCCGGATTGCCGGGCGGCGGCCCGGGTGCAAGCTGACAGGGGGCAGTTCGACTTGTCTTCACAATTTTGCGCTTTACGAGCAAAGCTACCTGGATCAATCTGATGGTCGAAGAGCAACGATTTTTTCGTCAGGACATCATGCAGGAGACGAACGCATGAATACGGACACACGCACGGTGTCCTTCACCCAGATGAAGGACGGCACCAAAGACGAATATGCGCTGTTGCACGAGTTGGAAAAACCCTATCTCGCTCTGACGGCGGATCGGATTTTTGACGAACTGCGCCGTCAGGGCGATGCGACGCTGGAAGGCTATCGCATCACCCGGCTGGAACACGGGTTGCAGTCAGCCAGCCGGGCAGAAACCGACGGTGCCGATATCGACTGGATCGTCGGCGCATTGTTGCATGATGTCGGCGACGGTCTGGCGCCGCAGAATCATGACCGTTTCTCGGCCGAAGTCATCCGCCCGTTCGTGCGCTGGGAAGTGGCCTGGGTGGTAGAACATCACGGTATCTTCCAGATGCTCTATTATGCTGATCATTATGGCTGGGACAAAAATGCCCGTGACCAGTTCAAGGATCATCCCTGTTTCGACACCTGCGCAACCTTCTGCGAGCGCTGGGACCAGTCGTCGTTCGATCCGGACTACCCGAGTAAGCCATTGCAATATTTCGAGCCGTTGGTGCGCGAAGTGTTCGCCCGTAAAGCCTACGACCCGGCGGTGATCCGGGAAGGCATGGTTACTGGAATTCCGGGCGGCTGAAACCGCCGCAAATCAACGCCCGCCACCGCGTTTCTTGTTGCAGCGATAAACCCGGCAGGATTTCGTATCTGATGCCGGGACCGTCGCAGAACTGCTGTAACCTCCGGTCCGGCAATATCCTCCCCGCGCGACATAGGTGTCATAAAGAACAATGCGTGGATTGTTCGGCGACGGGTGGCGCAGGATCGCCGTACCTTCCGATTTCAGAATCGCCTGAATGCGGCTGCAGGACAATTGTTTCGTTTGATAGCGCGATATGGCGTGTGCCGTCGTCGCCGATACGGCGAGAACCACCAGGATCAATCCAAATTTAAACACCGAACATTTCCTTTGCTGATTGCACAATCCGTCCCGGTGCCTTTGACCGGTATGCTCTGACGGCATTTCCCGGTCTGTTTCAGGAGAAGAATAACACAAGAAGCCGGAAATTGTCGGTGTCTGCAAACTACAGCGGCAGGGCAAGCTGGAACTTGCCCCGCCGGTCGGTTCAGGCCGAATCCAGCAGGATTTTCGCCAATTCCCTCGGTTTGGAGAACATTGCCTCGTGCGAGGTTGGCAGATCGACGAGTTTTGTCGGAGAATCCGGCCACGCGGCGTTCATATCCGCGACAATCGCATCGCAAGTCGACGATACGACGGTCTGGTCATTGCTGCAGCGGATGAAGGTGCGCTTCAATGCCGCAAATCCGTCCTTGAATTCTGCGACCTCGCCATACATCGCAGCCGGTGCATCCGGTGTCAGCAGATGGTTGACCGTGGCCCAAAGTGCATCATCGACATCGGCAGCCAGCGCGTCCTTTGCCAAAGCATTGTATTTCGGATCGGCCGAGCGTGGATCAACCCGAAGCGCGCCGATCTTGGCCGGGTCAGCAGCTATGACGGGACCGAGTTTGCTGTTCTTGTGCTGGTCTTCCAGTTCAAGATAAGCCCCCGCCGGTTTGCCCGGCGTTGGCGCAAGAGCTGCCAGGTAGATCAGACCAGCAAATTTTTCGGGAGCCTTGGCCGCGGCGAAGGATATCGGAACACCGCCCATGGAGTGGCCAACGGCGATGACACGTTCGGCACCGGCGGCAAGGGCCCGGTCGGCTCCGGCAATGACCGCGTCGGCGTAAGCGTCAATTCCAATGCCGGCCAGTGCCGACGGTTCGGCGGCGAAGGCGGCCGGATCAAGTGGCCGTTTGCTGAACGAGGCTGGATTTCTGGCGTTCAGTCCGTGGCCGGGCAGGTCGATCGCTATCGTTGCATGTCCCGCAGCATTCAATTCCGGTTCGACAAGCCCCCAGCACCAACCGCCATGCCATGATCCGTGGACCAGTACGAATGCGGTTTTTTCGCCGGCGGCAGCCGATGCCGGCCTGGTTGTGGCGATCCCGGCGGCGCCGATGGCCGTCAGTTTCAACATTGTCCGTCGTTGCATGTTCTCCTCCATTTGGTTGCTGGAACGCGATGCGTTATTTTAGTCGCCGGAGCGGGCAGGTGTTACATCCCCAGCGCAATGGGATTCGACTGGCGGGAGGGAAAGACATAACAAATTCAGATGATTATCGAGGAGATTGTCCCGCAGGCGCAATCCGGTCGACGTTCGTCGAAAAGACCTATGACGATTTCGACGCCCAGTCGGAACAACTCAGTGGCTACGATCAGGAATATTTCCAGATGTCACGTGGGGCATTTCGGGGCCGCTTTGTATCAGCAGTCGCCGGTCCTGCAATTTCCCTGCATCTGGAAACGACCAATCAGGCATTGGAGCAGAAAGTCGGATGCCCGGCCGGGATGATCAGCCTGGGACTGGTTGTCGGCAAGCGGTACAGGTTCGAGGCCAACGGGATGGATCTGACCGAAGATCGTTTGCTCGTAACTCAGCCCGGTTGTGAAATGAATCTGAAGAGCCCGGCGGGGGGCTCGATACTGGCCGTATGCCTGGATCAACAGAAGTTTCTTCGCCGGTTCGGTGCCGGCCGCGTACCCGGACTCGTCGACGGTGCCAGGAACCGACTTGCAGTTGTGGATGCGCCGGATCTGGCGCGGCAAATACGGATGAGCGCCATCGGCGTATTGAACACCTTGAGGCAATCGGACCGGGAACATGCCCAAACAGATCTGGGTGTACCGCTGATTTCCGCCATTTCCGCGCAATTTGCATTGTATGACGCAATCTTGCAGGAGTGCCCGGCAGACTCACCGACTGAAACCTATCAAACCTACAATCAGGCGAAGCGGCTAATGCTTGATGAGTCGATGCAGGCGCTGGATTATTCCGTTCTTGGTTCAAGCCTGCGCCGCAGCCGCCGCTCCATCCAGCTGGCGTTTGCGCGGCATGCGGAGATGAGCCCGTCGAATTTTCACCGAGCGTTGCGGCTCTCCAGAGTTCGCCGGGACCTGACATCGGGAAGCCAGGGGGACCTTTCCATCGGCGATATCGCTGCGCTGCATGGTTTCTGGAGCTGGAGTCAGTTTACCCAGTTGTACAAGTTGCAATTCGCTGAATTGCCCTCGACCACAAGAGCCCGTCTGGTCAGTTCCGGTATCCGCTGATTGTTCCACTTGTTAGCCGCACTCACGCAGGTCAATCGGCCAAAATAAATTTCGTGACGTCGTGTCACAGAGGTGCAAAACTGGCGACTTACCGGTGCCCACCGGGATGAGCGTGCGGTGGTTCACCCAATCAGAAACGGGAGCAACTCGAAATGATGAAATTGTTGAAACGGACTGCGCTGGCTGCGGGATTTGCCTTTGCAACGCTGTCTTCGGCGCTGGCCGCCGACTTCGATGTCACCTTCCTGCTTGTCAATGATATCTACAAGATGAACGACAAGAAGCGCGGCGGTATGGCGCGGGCCAACGCAGTCGCACGGGCGGAGCGGGCAAAGGGCGGCAATGTGGTTTATGTGCATGCGGGGGACACCATCTCGCCTTCACTGCTCTCGGGTTTCGACAAGGGCGAGCACATGATTGAGCTGCTGAACATCGTTCCGCCGGATATATTCGTTCCTGGAAATCATGAATATGATTTCGGCAAGGCGGTATTCTATGAGCGTATGAAGGCGTTGACGGCGCCGATACTGGCGGCAAATCTGCGCAATCCCGACGGTAGTGCAATCGAGGGAATCGGCGATACGACAATGCTGTCCTATGGCGATGCCGCCGACCCGATGAACAGTGTCAAAATCGGTGTGGTTGGCCTGACGGCGGAAGACTCTCCGGTTAAATCGAGCCCCGAGGATCTGCAGATCACCAGTTCCCACGAGGTTGGAATGGCGAGGGCCAAGGAACTGCGTGAAGCGGGCGCCGATATCATTGTCGCTGCAGTTCACGGCAGCCGGCAGGTCGACCGCGACATGTTCGATTCAGGCGTCTATGACATCATCCTGACCGGCGATGATCATGATCTCATGCTGTTTTATGACGGCCGCAAGGTGATGGTGGAATCATCGGAAGACGGCAACTACATGACTGCCATCGACGTTGGTATTTCGGTTGGCGAAAGCCGCGGCAAGCGCCGGGTCCGCTGGCATCCGACATTCCGGATCATGGATACGGCGGATGTCGAGCCGGATGCAGCAACGATGCAAAAGGTCGCGGGTTACGAAGCGCTTCTGTCGAAGGAACTGGATATCGAACTGGGAACGACCGCGGACGAACTTGATACCCGCAAGGCATCGGTGCGGACTGGCGAATCCGCCATCGGCAACCTGATATCGGATGCGATGCGCGGTGCTGTCGGCGCCGATATCGCCATTACCAATGGTGGCGGCATCCGGGGCAATACCCAATATGCTCCGGGGCAAGCCCTGACGCGACGCGACATCCTGACCGAACTGCCTTTCGGCAACAAGACGCTGCTGCTGGAAGTCGACGGCGCGACGGTCCGCGCCGCGCTGGAAAACGGCGTCAGCCAGGTGGAAAATTCCGCTGGCCGGTTTCCTCATGTATCCGGTATGACGTTTGCCTATGATGCCTCGAAACCGGCCGGTGAGCGTGTCGTCGAGGTGATGGTCGGCGATGCTCCGCTCGATGACGCTGCAACCTACAAGCTCGCTACCAATGACTATATTGCCGGTGGCGGAGACGGCTACAAGGCGTTGCGCAAAGGCAAGGTTCTGCTGGGCGATCTTGACGGCAAGCTGATGGCCAATGACGTTATGGCCTATATTCGAGCCGCCGGGGACGTGAAAGCCAAGGTTGAGGGCCGCATCAAGAAAATGTAATTAAAACAGACGGTTTTACAGCAACGGCGCCCTTTCGTGGGGCGCCGTTTTTTTTAAATCATGATCGCAGGGCTTAAACTCGAATAGATATTGCTTATATGAACGAACGAACGTTCATTAAGCGAAAGATGCCGATGACACCCAGTCCACAATTTACCGCTCACAGAGGAGCCGGCCGGCTTGCCGGCCTTGATCTGGCCCGGTTCCTGGCCTTTGTCGGCATGGTCCTGGTGAATTTCAGCGTGGTTATGGGAACGGGCGTCACTGAGGGCGTGGCCGGTCTTCTGATCGGAGCGCTCGAGGGGCGGGCGGCTGCAAGTTTCGTCGTACTGGCCGGCCTCGGCCTCGGACTTGCATCGGTGCGATCGGGTACCTCCGACGTGTTTTTTGTAACGCTCAAACGGGCTGCGTTTCTGCTGGTGGCCGGTTTGCTGAATACGTTGATCTTTGATGCCGATATTCTGCACTACTACGCGTTTTATTTCCTGTTTGGCGCGCTGTGCCTGACACTGTCCTCGACCTGGCTGGTCGCGCTGATCCTGCTGCTCAACATTGAGTTCGTCGGTATGATGTTTGTGTTCGACTATGATGCCGGTTGGAATTGGCAAACCCTGACCTACCAAGATTTCTGGACGCCGGCCGGTTTCCTTCGCAACCTGTTTTTCAATGGCTGGCATCCGGTTGTGCCTTGGTTCGGGTTCCTGCTGTTCGGGCTTGTGCTCAGCAGGCTGGATTTGACGGTCACTGCCGTAAAAGTTCGATTGATTGTGTTGGGATTGATCGCAGTGTTGGCTGCGGAACTGATCTCCTTTGGCTCGATCGGCCTGCTGGCTTCGAATGACCCGGAACTGGCACAGGTGCTGACGACAGCTCCTGTGCCGCCAACACCTCTCTACTTTCTTGCCGGAGTCGGTTCTGCGTCCATCGTCATTGGTTGCTGCCTACTCGCCGCATCCTGGTTGGACCGGATTGGCGTGTTGCGGTTCGTCGTTCCGGCCGGGAGGCAAACGCTCACTCTTTACATTGCCCATATCTTTATCGGCATGGGCGTGTTGGAGCTGTTCGGCCTGCTTGGCAACCAATCATCCGCATCCGCAGTCACGGCCGGATTGCTGTTTGCCGTGACGGCCGTGGTCTATGCCGCGATCTGGTCGAAATGGTTCCAGCGCGGTCCGATCGAAGCGCTGATGCGGCGGATCGCCGGATAGCCGTTTCGATCCAAACCAGTCTGCACACTTTCGCGTTGGGCCGCGGAGAAATGATTTGTAATATCCGGGGGAAAAATCTGAATACCGGATGAACCATACGTTCAGTACCTGCACAGTTGCGACCTGACATGCATTGCGGACGAAACAGATATCGAAAGGGATTCACCTGATGCTGAAACTGATTGCTGCCACTGTCATAGCGCTCGCCGCCACATTTCCGATAGCGTCGCAAGGTTCCGCCGAGGCAGCCGAGGTCTATCTGAAATCGAAACACTCGGGAAAATATGTCGGCATCAGAGAAGGGCGTCTTGCAGCCAACACTGTCGATCCGGCACGGGCACTGCGACTCGATATGGTTCGCCTGCGCGGAAACAAGGTTGCTTTCAAATCGGTGCGTGACAACAAATACATTCGCGCAGGAATTGGTCAGGGGACATTCCTGGCATCCGGCAGTCCCCATATCCGGGGCTGGGAAACATTCCAGCTGATGCAGCTTGGCAAGGGCACCGTTGCCCTGAAATCTGTCCAGAATGGCAAGCTTGTCCGCGCCGGCGTCGGGAACAGTTCTTTTCTGGCGGCGGTTTCATCCGGCAAGCCGAGGGCATGGGAATTG
>JAJFHT010000100.1 GCA_021775495.1 Hyphomicrobiales bacterium
GCCGGTGAATTTGCAGCGGGAAGCAGGTTGAAACCCGACCTGCTCAAACAATCATACGGCTGCAGCGCCAGCACGATGCGCGAAATACTTGTCCGCCTGACAGCCGACGGGATCGTCTCACTGGAAGAACAGCGCGGGTTCCGGGTTCCGGCCTCGTCGGAAAAGCACCTTCGGGAACTGACGCATCTCAGACTGCTTCTCGAGAGCGAAGGTGCGGCTATGTCGATATCGAACGGCGACATTGAATGGGAGGCTCGTCTGACCGCCGCACATCACAAGCTTGCCCATATCGAAAGCAAGATGAAAGACAAATCTGACATCGAGCCGTTTGTTTCAGTCTGGACCAAATGCGACTGGGAATTCCACGACACGCTGATGTCGGCCTGTGGGTCGGACTTTTTGCGCCAGACCCACCGCGCCATCTACGACAAGTTCCGGCAGCAGGTGGTGTCGGAACTGAAATATTTCGGCTTCCGCAATGAAACGACCGTCGAACATCAGGCCGTACTCGAGGCAGCGCTGGCACGCGACCCGGAACGTTGTGCAGAAAAGCTGAAATCGCATCTGCGGGTCTATCGTGACAAGAACGATGGCCGTACCGGCTGAATTGGCATGTTCGTTACCCGGCAATGATCCTTGAAACTATCCGACGTGTGAGTGATCGAAAAAGTCGACCGGCTGCATCAGCCGGTTGTTCTGGCTGACCAGCGCACCGAATTCGGCATTGCGCCTGAGATACTCCTGCCAGTCGGGATCAGCCACCATTGCCGCGCGCTTGGCCTGCCTGTCGGCAGCATCCTTGTAGATCCAGATATGCACATATTCGTTCGGATCACCGCTCTCGGTCGTCAGATAGGCAAGCGGCTGCCCCAAATGTCTGGTCTGGGCTTCTTTCCCATATTCGACATACAGAGCCAGGTGGGCTTTCAACATGCCCGGTCGGCAGCAATAGGTTCGTACATCCAGCAACATCATTTATTCCTTGTTTGTGAGGACTCAAACGGCATGATCGGCAGTGAGGTCAAGCGCAATAGCGCCGTAGGCGCATTCGGCGCAATATGAATAGTGTTCCTGGAGACTGAAATGTATCTGCATCCCATGTTCAAGATCGCGACCGAGGAAGCACTTCCCCTTCTCGACGCCCACCAGTTTGGCCTGTTGGTCGTGCCGACCGACGGTGCACCGTTCGGTGTGCATCTCCCCTTTTTGTATTCTCTCGATACTGAAGGCTCGCTCAAGATCGAACTGCACGTTGCCCGCGCCAATCCAATCCATGCGACCATAGGCGATGGCACCGAAGTTTTGTTGGTCTGCCAGGGGCCGGATGCCTATGTCAGCCCCGATTGGTACGGCATCGAAAACGAGGTTCCGACATGGGCCTACACTTCTGTTCATCTGAAAGGATCGGCGATGGTTCTGCCGGCTGAGCAAAACCTGGACCATGTTGACCGGTTGTCGGCCCATTTCGAAAATCAGCTTTTGCCCAAGAAACCCTGGACAAGCGGCAAGATGGATGTGACCAAGCGCACGCGCATGATGACCGCCATCGTCGCGATCGAGATTGCCGTGCACACTGTTGAAGCCCAGAAGAAACTGATCCAGCACAAGAGCGACGCGCACCACATCGGCGCGATCGCCGGATTGCGATCCCAGAGCAATGCCGGATCAAGTGCGATCGCCGATCTGATGCAGCAAACCCTCGACGGCAGAGCAAATTGATCGGAATTCGGAGGCGCCCTGCGGGCGCCTCCGAATGTCTACTTATGTGTATCTGTAAGGCCGGCCGGCTTTCACCATATCGGCATTGTACTTCTTGAAGATCTCCACCACCTTGGCCTTGGTCTCCGATTCCGCCGCAACTTCGTCCCAGAATTTGACGGCTGCTGCTTCGACCGTTGCCCATTCTTCGTCCGGAATGGTGGTGAGTTTCATCTTGGTACCGCCGACCCGCAGTGCCGCCTCACCGCCCCAGTACCACCATTGGCGATAGTAGTGCGAGCTGTCCATGGTCAGCTTAAGCAATTCCTTCAGATCATCGGGAAGCTCGTTGTAGCGGTCCATATTGGCAAAGAACGAACCGGCCCAAGCCCCCGAAATATTGTTGGTCAGGAAGTAGTTGGTTACATCGGCCCAACCGACCGTGTAATCCTCGGTGATGCCCGACCAGGCAATACCGTCGAGCTCACCGGTCTGCACCGCAACCTCGATATCTTCCCAGGGCAGTGTCACCGGAACAACACCGAACTGGGCGAGGAAACGGCCCGCTGTCGGGAATGTGAAGACTCGCTTGCCCTTCATGTCGGCAAGACTGTTGATCGGGTCTTTTGTCGCAAAGTGACAAGGATCCCACGCGCCGGCGGAAAGATGTTTCACACCGACTTTGGAATACTCGGCATCCCAGATTTCGTTAAGGCCATATTGATTGAACAGCACCGGCACATCGAGCGAATAGCGGCTGGCAAACGGGAAATATCCGCCGAAAACCGTAACCTCCGTCGGTGATGCCATGGAATCGTCGTCCGACTGCACCGCGTCGATCGTGCCCTTCTGCATGGCGCGAAACAGTTCTCCCGTCGGCACCAGCTGATCGGCGAAGAATAGTTCGATCTCCATCCGGTCGCCGGCAACCTTGTTGAAGCTGTCGATCGCCGGTTTGATCACATGCTCGGCAAGCGCCGGTCCGGCATAGGTCTGCATGCGCCAGCGGATTTTGGATTGAGCGTGAACCGCCGGCGCCGCCAGTGTGGCTGCGCTCGCGATACCAGCGGAAGTCAGAAACTTGCGTCGTGTCGTCATGCTATTCTCCATGTCGGTCGGTTGAAGTTGAATATCGGCAGTTTGCCAATTGCTTCGCTCCGTTGCGGAGTTCTCGTTATTTTCCATAAACATAGTCCGGCAGCCAAAGCGCGATCTCCGGGAAGGTCATGATCAGGATCAAGGCCAGCAGCATCACCAGCACAAAGGGAAGGATCGATCCGTAGATATCCTTCAGGCTGATCTCCGGCGGAGCCATCGCTCGCATCAGAAACAGATTGTAGCCGAACGGCGGCGTCATATAGGCGATCTGGGTGGTGATCGTGTAGAGCACGCCATACCAGACCAGGTCGAAGCCGAGCACCTTGACCAGGGGCACATAGAGTGGTGCGACGATGACCAGCATGGCGGTATCATCGAGAAACGTTCCCATCAGCAGAAATGAAAGCTGCATGAGGATCAGGATCATCCACGGATCAAGTCCGAGCTGGTCTGTGAACAGGTTATCGATCGCCCTCACCGCTCCAAGCCCGTCGAAGACCGCTCCGAATCCCATCGCGGCAAGGATGATCCACATGAACATGCAGGAGATCGCCAGCGTCTGCCGTACCGACACCTCGAACACTTCGCGGGTCATCCGGCGTTTCACGACGGCCGCCAGAAATGCCGTCATCGCACCAATGGCCGAGCTTTCGACAAGGCTTGTCCAGCCATTGACGAACGGCACCATCATCGCCGCAAATATGATGATCGGCAGAGCTCCTGCACGCAGCAATCGTAGTTTTTCCGCCAGCGGTACATTGCGTTCCTCGCCGCTCAGCGCCGGCCCGAGCTGCGGTTGCAGGCGGCAACGAATGGCAATGTAGAGCACAAACATCCCGGCCATCATCAGCCCCGGGAACACGCCCGCGAGCCAAAGCTGGCCGACCGGCTGGCGCGCGATCATCGCATAGAGAACCAACACGACAGATGGCGGAACCAGAATGCCGAGGGACGATCCGGCCTGAACGACGCCGGTCACCATCCGCTTGTCATATCCACGCCGAAGCAGCTCGGGCAACGCGATTGTCGCGCCGATGGCCATGCCGGCAACGGAAAGCCCGTTCATCGCCGAAACCAGCACCATCAGTCCGATGGTTCCGATGGCAAGTCCGCCGTTGAGCGGGCCCATCCAGACGTGGAACATCTTATAGAGATCGTCTGCGATCCGCGACTCCGACAGGATGTACCCCATGAAAATGAACATCGGCAGGGTCAGCAGCGGATACCATTTCATCAGCTTCATCGCCGAGGAGAATGGAATATCGGAGCCGCCGACTCCCCAAAGGGTCAACGCCGCGACAGCGGCAACACCGCCGATCGCACCG
Source organism: Hyphomicrobiales bacterium (assembly GCA_021775495.1). GTDB lineage: Bacteria > Pseudomonadota > Alphaproteobacteria > Rhizobiales > Rhizobiaceae > JAJFHT01. Next base: position 4,122 of record JAJFHT010000100.1, read on the forward strand.
AACACCCGCTGCCCGGTCATCAGCATCAGCATCATCGATGAGAACATCAGGATGGCGATCAGTTCGTACGACATTCAGAGGGGCTCCCCTCTGATCCGGGCGATATCCTTCAGCAGTTCCGAAATCGCCTGCAGCAGCATCATGAAAATGCCAAAGCACATGATTACCTTGATCGGCCACATATAGGGACGCCACGCAGTCGAACTTCGCTCGCTATATTGAAAAGCGTAGCTCGTGCTGTCGATCGCGCCGTAGAGCAAAACGCCGAGATAGAAGATCAGAAACAGCACTGTGAATGCATCAAAACGGGCTTTCTTCATATCGGACCATTCACCATAGAACAGGTCCATCCGCACATTGGAGCCGAGTTGGATCGAGTAGGGTCCGCCCAGAATGTAATAGGCGACCATCGCGAACTGGGCGATTTCCAGTGTCCACAATGATGGCAGCAAAAATGTCTTTGAGATCGATGACCAGAGCAGGATTCCGATCATGATAAATATTCCATACATGATCAGCCGCCCCATCCGGTAGTTCACCGCGTCAACGGTCCTGACGAAGGTTCCGGCTAGGCGCGGCATTCGGGCACCTCACATGTGACGTCCACGCCGAGCGCATCCAGTGCCGCCGTCAGCCATCCGGCCAGCATTTCGGCAATATCGCGTTGTTGTTGCGCCGACGCGATCAGATCGTTTCGAATTTCCAGCATGACATTCAAAAGTCCATTGCCGATGGCATGGACATTCAATGTGTGCATGACACCGTCCTGCTCACCATAGGGTTCATTGCGCCGCACCTGCAGTTTGGTGTGGTCCCCGGCCGTTCGCAGCATCTGATCGGCCAACCGACTGTCCGAACCATGCAGTATACCGATTTCGACATCGCGGCTTTTGCCCAGATATACCGGCGTGTAACTGTGGACGGTCGCCATTGCTTTCGTTCGTCGGGAAATGGTTTTGGCCAGCAGGTCGCGAAACGGTTCATAATAGAATCGTGTGCGTTCAGCTTTCTGGCGATCATTCAGTCCGACATTGCCCGGAATGTCGAAACGCTCGCTGCGTGCCGGAACTGCGTCCGGAGCATCCGGTGGGCGGTTGCAATCATAGACAAGGCGCGACACCGTGCTGGTAACGATCCTTGCGTCCATCAACGCGCTCATGTGGCAAGCGACCGGCAGGGCTCCGGGATCCCAGGCAATGTGACTGGACCGGAGGTCGGCGGAAAGGCCAAGCCCCTCGAATTCGTCCGGAATACGGCGACTGGCATGTTCGCAAACGAACAGCAGGGGCGACCCGCCAGCTGAATTGACAAGCTGTGCGACCGGAACACCGGACCCATCCGTCTTCTGTGAGTTTGTTTCCGGCATCCTTGCTGATCCAGTCCCCTTCCTGAAAAGAATTCTTCAGGCAGCCTACAACTGTCAACACCATTTCTGAACAATTTTCTTCACGCAGTCATCAGCTGTTGATATGTTGACAGAAATGGAGGAACCAGGTGTCAGACCACAAGGACACGATTGCCGATAGACTGCAGGCCAATTTCGACACGCTGACACGGGCCGAACGGCAGCTTGCGCATTCCATCCTTGAAAACTACCCGGTATCCGGTCTCGGAACCATCACCATTGTTGCCAGGAAAGCCGACGTCTCGACACCGACTGTGGCGCGCCTGGTGCAGAAACTTGGCTACAAGGGTTTTCCGGATTTTCAGGCCGCGCTGCGGCGCGAACTGGAGGCCAAGATTTCAGATCCCATCGCAAAGCGGGATATCTGGGCTCAGAAAGCGCCGAAGGGGCATATTCTCAACCGGTTCACCGATGTGGTTATCGGCAATATTCGCCAGTCGCTGGCCCAGGTCGAAACCGCAACCTTTGACGACAGTTGCGCCCTGCTGGCCGATATGGATCGTTCTCTCTATGTCGTCGGCGGCCGCATCACCCGCGCATTGGCGGATTATTTTTTCCTGCACATGCAGGTGATCCGAACCGGCGTAACCCATATCCAGTCGATCTCGAATGCCTGGCCGCACTATCTGCTGGACGTCAAGAAGGGTGATGTGGTCGTCATATTCGACGTAAGGCGCTACGAAAACAGCACCCTCAAGCTGGCCGAAATGGCATCGGAACGGGGCGCGAAGATCATCCTCTTCACTGACCAGTGGCGCTCCCCTGTGCACAAGCTGGCCGACCATTGTTTCAGCAGCCGCATCATCGTTCCCTCCGCCTGGGATTCCTCCGTCACAACCATGCTGCTGCTCGAAACCATAATCGCCGCAGTTCAGGAAATCACCTGGCCGGAAACCCGCTCGCGTATGGAAGCGCTGGAAGACATGTTCGACCGGACCCGGTTTTTCCGCAAGTTTACTTAGGCCGATCTAGTGTAGTGTTCAGCTCCGTTTCACTCGAAAACGATCGCCGGCGCTACGTGTTTTCCAGCTGATCGCTCTTCCTCGACCCGTTCCCAGACCCGCACCGCGATGTCGCGGTAGATTTTCGCATGTGGTCCGTCCGGCGTCGAAGAAACCACCGGCTTGCCGGCATCGGAATTCTTCCGGATGTCGATGTGCAGGGGCACCTCGCCAAGGAACGGCACCCCTAGCCGCGCGGCTTCGGAGCGCGCTCCGCCATGGCCAAATATGTCCGACCGGGCGCCGCAATCCGGACAGACGAAATAGCTCATGTTCTCGACAATCCCCAGCAGCGGAACATCGACCTTCCTGAACATGTTGAGCCCCTTACGGGCATCGATCAGGGCAAGGTCTTGCGGGGTCGATACGATCACCGCGCCGGCAAGCGGAACTTGCTGGGCCATTGTCAGTTGCGCATCGCCGGTGCCGGGCGGCATATCGACAACCAGAACATCGAGCTCGCCCCATTCGACTTCGCGCAGCATTTGCGTCAGCGCGGAAATCACCATCGGCCCGCGCCAGATCATCGGGGTTTCCTCGTCGACCAGGAAACCCATCGACATGACTTTCAGCCCGAAGCCCTGCATCGGCGCCAGGATCCGGCCGGACACGACCTCGGGCCGGCCGGTGATACCAAGCAGTTTGGGCAGAGATGGGCCGTAGATATCGGCATCGAGCATGCCGACACGCAGGCCGTTGGCCAGCAATCCAAGGGCCAGATTGACCGCCGTTGTCGACTTGCCAACGCCCCCTTTTCCCGATGCGACCGCAATGATCGCACCGACGCCCGGCACACCCGGTTTTGCGGCCAGTTTCGGCTTTGGCGGCGCAGGCGGTTTGGCTTGTGGTCCTGCAGCAGGCACAACACCGGGGCCACCTGCCTTCCGTTGAGCCGTCAGCGCAACCATCGCATTGCTGACACCCGGAATGGCTTTGACCACATCCTCGGCGGCAAGGCGCAGGGGTTCAAGCTGCTTTGCCCTGTCCGCCGGCACGGTGAGCGAAAAGAATACTTTACCTTCGGCGATGAAGATGTCTGAAACCATCCCTGCCGAGACAATATCGGCGCCTTCTTCAATGCCGCCAACCGACTTCAATCGATCCAGAACAATCTCTTTTGTGACCGCTGCCATAACCTGAATGTCCCGTGGCTCTGTTGTGTCAGATATGGCCACTCGGCAAGAGCTCTTCCAGGGGGCGCGTAAAAAGCACGCAGGGTAATCCGTGTGAAACAGGTTGCGCCACGACACCCGGCCCCGATAGCATGTGCGCAACATTCAATCGCACAATTCAAACATCGTCGGGAGACAGAATTTCATGAACGCAGAAGGTCACGTTGCAATTGTCACGGGTGGCGGCTCCGGTCTCGGTGAAGCGACCGCCCGGGCTTTGGCTGCGGCGGGCGCGAAAACGGCCCTGCTGGATGTCAACATCGAGCGCGCCAAAGCTGTTGCCGCCGAGATCGGCGGCACCGCGATCAAATGTGACGTCAGCGATGCGGCCAGCGGCGAAGAGGCCGTTGCGGCAGCAGCGCAGCAGCTGGGCGAACCGCGTATCCTGATCAATTGCGCCGGTATCGGAACGGCCGGCAAGACCATATCGAAAAACGGAGCGCTGCCGCTCGACGACTATCGCCGCGTCATCGAAGTCAACCTGATCGGCAGCTTCAACATGATCCGTCTGGTCGCTGACCGGGCAAACGCTCTTGACCCACTGGAAACCGGCGAACGCGGCGTGATCATCAATACCGCATCGGTAGCCGCCTATGACGGCCAGATCGGCCAGGCCGCCTATGCCTCATCCAAGGGTGGCATTGTCGGCATGACTTTGCCGGTGGCGCGCGACCTTGCCCGCTCGGGCATCCGGGTCATGACAATCGCGCCGGGCATCTTCAAGACGCCGATGCTGATGGGCATGCCGCAGGAAGTGCAGGATTCTCTCGGTGCATCCGTCCCCTTCCCGCAACGGCTCGGCGAACCTTCCGAATATGCTGCGCTGGCCATGCACATCATCGGCAACCAGATGCTCAATGGCGAAGTCATCCGCCTCGACGGCGCCATCCGCATGGCGCCGAAGTAACACTTCAAAGAGGCGGGCCGCGGTGACTGATGAGACGACAAAACCAGGCCCACTTAGCGGCCTCAGGGTGATCGAGATGGCGGGGCTTGGGCCGGTCCCCCTGGCCGGTCTGATGCTGTCGGAACTCGGCGCGAAGGTCATTCGCATCGAACGGCTGGCAGCGGGCGAAATCTTCCTGAACATTCCGCCCGCCTACAATCTCGACCGCCTCGGACGACAGATCGTCAAGATCGACCTGAAATCGGAACGCGGCACGGCGCTTGTCCTGCGATTGATCCGGCAGGCGGACGTGCTGCTGGAAGGCTTCCGGCCCGGCGCCATGGAACGTCTCGGCCTCGGCCCGGAAGTCTGCCTGACCATCAGGCCGGAGCTGATCTACGGGCGCATGACCGGTTTCGGTCAGACCGGCCCGCTCAGTCCGCATGCCGGCCATGACCTGACCTATCTCGCCTATTCCGGTGTCCTTCACGCCATCGGGTCCAGGGACGGCAAGCCGGTGCCGCCACTCAACCTTGTCGCGGATTATGGCGGCGGCACCATGTTCTTGATCATGGGCGTGCTGGCGGCACTTTTCGAACGATCCAGATCCGGCGTCGGCCAGGTGATTGATGCGGCGATGATCGATGGTGCCTCCATGCTGGCTGCGCCATTTCATTCCTTTCTGGCCGCCGGTATCTGGCAGGATCGGCGCGGCTCCAACCTGCTCGACTCCGGCGCGCCGTTTTACGACACCTATGAGACGGCCGACGGAAAATATGTTGCCGTCGCCTGCCTCGAACCGCGGTTCTTTGCCGAATTCGTTGAAATTGCCGGCCTTGATCCGCAATTTGTCGGCAAGCAGTACAATGTTTCGGAGTGGGGTCGGCTACGCGAAGCGATTTCAGAAACTCTCGGCAGGAAGAATCGTGACGAATGGGCAAAGATATTCGAGGCGACCGATGCCTGTGTCGCACCTGTTCTGTCACTGCATGAGGCCAAAGATCATCCGCACAACCGTCAGCGGGCAACACACGTCATGTCAGGAGATTTTGAGCGCCCCGCACCGGCGCCGCGTTTTTCACGCACGCCCGGGGATGCCTCTCAGCCATCGGCGGAAAAACCCGACGACCCGACTGCCGTACTGTCTCAATTCGGAATTGAGGAAAGCGAAGCGCAGGCACTGGTAGCAGACAACATCGTTTCAGCCTGAGCAGATCACTAGAAGCCATGAAAAAGCCAAACCCGATCCGAAAGACAACCGACAAGGCACGCAAACAGGCAAAATCCCTGATCCGAAGCGCCCGCTATGGCGCGCTGGCTGTGCTGGAGCCGCAGTCGGGAGCACCCTTCGCGAGCCGGGTTGCAACCGCGACCGATACAAACGGCGCGCCAATCATTTTGATTTCGACCTTGTCGACCCATACCGGTGCCCTGGCGGCCGACCCCCGTTGCGCTCTGCTGCTGGGTGAACCCGGTCCGGGCG